>NZ_JBHWUI010000063.1:0-44175 GCF_042737525.1 Kitasatospora sp. NPDC059973
ATGACGGCTTCGGTGCGCAGGGGGTTGATCTCGGAGACGGCGCCGACGAGCGTGGTCTTGCCGACACCGAAGCCGCCGGCGACGACGATCTTCGCGGAGGTGGTGGCGCGGGTGGGGGCGGCCGCGTTAGAGCTTGCGAAGTCCACTGAGGACCCTTTCGAGCAGCGTGACGTCGGGCTGGTTTCCGGATTCGCCGCCGGAAGCGGGCTGGTGGATGGCGACCAGGCCGGCTTCGGCCAGGTCGGCCACGAGGATGCGGGCCACCCCCAGAGGGAGGGAGAGCAGCGCCGACACCTCGGCGACGGACTTGACCTCGGTGCACAAGGTGCAGATCCGCTGGTGCTCGGGGAGCAGGGTGGCCAGGCGCTGCGGGTCGACGTCGGCCGAGACGAGCGCCTCCAGCGCCAGCTCGTAGCGCGGTCTGGTCCGCCCGCCGGTCATCGCGAACGGCCGGATCAGCGGGCCCGAGTCGTAGTCGTCCTCGAACTCCTCGACGTACCCCGGCTCCTGGGCCGGCTCCTGGCCGGGACCGGAGTGGTGCCGGCCGGGCTGCGGGGCGGGGGCGGAGTGCCGGCCGGGGAGGTGGCCGTCCGTCCTGCCCGGGGCCGGCCAGCCGGCCGGGGGCGCGTCGTACGAGGGCTGCTGCCGGCCGTACTGGTCGTACTGCTCCTGCGGGTACGGCTGGCCGTACTGCTGCTGGCCGTACTGGCCGTACTGGCCGTGCTGCTGACCGTGGCCGGCGACGCCGGGTGCTCCGAAGGCGTCATGGCCCGTGCCAGGGTACGGAACGCCGTACTGGCCGCTGCGGTCGTCGGGCGGTGTCACGGTTCCTCTCCTCACAAGGTGCGGCGGTGCGGTGCGAGCTCCGGACGGGTCCGGAGCCGGTGGTGCGAAGGCCGTACAACGTCCGAACCCGAGCCCGCCGAAGCGGGCCCGGGACGGGCGTGGAGGTGCTTCGAATACCAGGACGGTATCCGACG
This sequence comes from Kitasatospora sp. NPDC059973, assembly GCF_042737525.1. Lineage (NCBI taxonomy): Bacteria > Bacillati > Actinomycetota > Actinomycetes > Kitasatosporales > Streptomycetaceae > Kitasatospora > Kitasatospora sp. NPDC059973. The sequence continues at coordinate 981 of NZ_JBHWUI010000063.1, forward strand.
AACCGTCAGTGCAGGAGACTGCCCTGGAGTTCTGCGCGGAGCGCGGGGGTGAGGACGGCGCCGGCGCGGTCGACGAGCAGTGCCATCTCGTAGCCGACGAGACCGATGTCGGAGTCCGGGGAGGCGAGGACGGCGAGGGCGGAGCCGTCGCTGACGGCCATCAGGAAGAGGAAACCGCGCTCCATCTCGACAACGGTCTGGTTGACCTCGCCGCCCTCGAAGATCCGGCTGGCGCCGGAGGTGAGGGAGGTGAGGCCGGAGGCGACGGCGGCGAGCTGGTCGGCGCGGTCGCGGGGGAAACCTTCGGACATGCACAGCAGGAGGCCGTCCGCGGAGACCACCACCGTGTGCGACACCCCAGGGGTGTTGTCCACGAAATTGGTGATCAGCCAGTTCAGGTTCTGTGCGGCCTGGCTCATCTGACTCAACTCAACGCTCCTGGTGGTTCGAGCCGCCGAAGAGATCGGTGCTGCGGTTCTGCTGTCCGTTGCCGGACGGGTCTACCTGATCGGGGTCGATCCGGAAGCTTCCGGTGTTGCCGGCGCTGCGGCCCTGCTCCACGCCGCGGCGCAGGTTGGTGAGCCGGCCGCGGACCTCCTCGGGGCTGCGGGAGACCTGCGGCCCGTCCTGCGGAGTGGGCTTGGCGTTGCCGGCCACCAGGTTCTGCTTGGGCACCCGCCGGGGCAGGCCGGACGAGGTGGTCCCGCCGGAGGCGGGCTCGCGCAGCTGCTCGGCACGCTGCCAGGCGCCGTCGTTGGGCGACTGCCAGGCGGCGCTGGTCGGGCCGGTCGGTCCGGTGGGACCGTAACCGCCCAGCGCGGACACCTCGTGTCCGCGCGGTTCGGCGGGCGCCGAGGTGTCCTTGGCGCCGGTGAACCAGTTCGGGGTCTCGCCGGTGTCCTGGCCGCCGCCCTGCTGCGGCGCGGCGGCGGGGCCGCCGCCGGCCAGCTGCTGGCCGGGGCGGCGCTGCGGCAGCCCGGACGGCAGGGTGGCGGCGGGCTGGGCGGACGGCAGGGCCGGCGGCTCCGGGGTGTACGGGTGGCCGGCCGGGGCCTCCTCGGCCCCGTACTGCTCGTCGGCGTAGCCGTCGTAGCCCGGGTACTGGCCGTACTGGTCGTCCTGGCCCTGGTTCTGGCCCTGGTTCTGGTCCTGACCGTACTGGTCGTCGCCGTAACCCTGCTGGGGGAACCGGCCGTAGGCGTCCTGGCCGTAGTCGTTCTGCCCGTACTCGGCCCCGGCGTAGCCGTCCTGGGCGTACCCGTCCTGGGTGTAGCCGCCCTGGTCGTAGCCGTACTGCTGGTCGGCGTAGCCGGACTGGTCGTAGCCCTGCTGGGGGTACTGGCCGTCCTGGCCGTCCTGGCCGTAGCCCTCGTCGTTGCGCCGGCCGTACGCCGGGTACTCCTCCTCGACCTCGGCGTCGAGCACCTGCCGCTCCTCCGGCCCGAGCGGGCCGGACTCCAGGGCCGCGCGGCGGACCTGGTCGAGCCGCTGCGAGCGCTGGACGGCCTCCAGGGCCGGGCTGAAGCCGCTGGACCCGGCGCTGCCGTTGCCGGTGAGGTGGTCGTCGAAGCCCAGCTCGGCGGCGCTGCGCGGCTGGTTCTGCTGGACCTCGGCGGCCCAGTCGGCCGCAGACGGCTCCTGCTCGGCGAAGATCCGGGAGACGGTGAACTGCTCCTCCGGCTCCGGGGCGGCGCCCATCTGGGTCAGGAACGGCGGGAGCATGACCAGCGAGGTGGTGCCCGCGGACTCGCCCGAGGGGCGGAGCTGGACGCGGACGTCGTGCCGCTGGGAGAGCCGGCCGACCACGAAGAGGCCCATGCGGCGGGAGATGGTGGCGTCGACGGTGGGCGGCTCGGCCAGCTTCTCGTTGATCTCGGCGAAGTCCTCGGCGGTGAGGCCGATGCCCTTGTCGTGGATCTCGACCAGCACCCGGCCGTCCGGCAGGCGGGTGGCGTTGACCAGCACCCGGGTCTGCGGGCTGGAGAACGAGGTGGCGTTCTCCAGCAGCTCGGCGAGCAGGTGGACGAGGTCGGTCACGGCGGCGCCGACGACCTCGGCCTCGGGGATGCCGGAGAGCTCGACGCGCTCGTACTGCTCCACCTCGGACGCGGCGGCGCGGAGCACGTCGACCAGCGGGACCGGGGTGTTCCAGCGGCGGCCGGCCTCCTCGCCCGCGAGGACGAGCAGGTTCTCACCGTTGCGGCGCATACGGGTCGCGAGGTGGTCCAGCTTGAAGAGGTTCTCCAGCTGGTCCGGGTCGGCCTCGTTGTTCTCCAGGTCGGTGATCAGCGCCAGCTGGCGCTGGATCAGGCTCTGGCTGCGGCGCGACAGGTTGGTGAAGATCGCGTTGACGTTGCCTCGCAGCAGGGCCTGCTCGGCGGCGAGCGCGACCGCCTGCCGGTGGACCTGGTCGAAGGCCCGGGCGACCTCGCCGATCTCGTCCTTGCCGTGCAGCGGGATCTGGCTGACCGAGGTGTCCACCCGGTCCGGGTCGGTCTTGGAGAGCCGCTCGACGAGGTCCGGCAGGCGGTGGTCGGCGATCTCCAGGGCGGCGTTGCGCAGGGTGCGCATGCCCAGGATCATCGAGCGGGCCACGTAGCCGGTGAGGACACCGGCGAGGACCAGCGCGGCGAGCACGATCGCCGAGTTGAGGATGGCGTCGTAGAGCGCGTTGTCCCGCAGGTCGGCGGCGTCGTTGAGGACGTCGTCCAGCAGCGCGACCTCGGTGGCGCGCAGGCTGGCGATGTGGGTGTTGGAGGCCTGCTCCCAGTTCTCCTTGGTCAGACCGGCGTCCTTGGCCTCCTTGTAGGCGGCGTCGGCGGCGGCCTTGCCCTTGGACTGGCCCTCGGCGGCGGCCTGCGTGTAGGCGGCGCCGAGGCCCAGCAGGCCCGTCATGGTCGGCACGCTGCCGTTCGGCATCCGGTACGCGGCGCGCTGGTCGGCGGCGGCCTGGGCGACCTGGGCGTCGGAGTAGCGCTGGGCGTCCTCGGGGGCGCTGCCGGTGTTGAACTCGGAGAGCGAGACCTGCTCCAGCTTCTGGGAGACCAGGAGCTGCTGGATCAGGTCGGCGTTCTCGTACCGGGTGGTGGACTGGGCCGAGATGCCGACCAGCAGGTGGAGCATCAGCGCGCGCTGGGTCGAGGCCGAGGCCTTGGCCAGCGACATGGCGTAGATCGCGCGGCCCTTGCTGGTGATGTTGCTGCTGCCGAGGCCGACCGAGTTGTCGTAGGCCAGCAGCGGCGCGATCATCGTCGAGTACGCGGACTGGGTCGCGGTGGCGAACAGCTCGGGCTTGTAGGCGACGTCGCGCAGGTGCGGGAGGAACAGCACCATGCTCTGGAAGGCCGCGTGCCGGTGGGGCAGTTCGGCGGACTTGTCGCTGGCGTCGTAGGCCGCGTTGTACGCCTTGAGCGCGGCGTCGGTGGTGGCGCGGGTCTTCGGGACGTCGCCGTTCGGGTCCTGGCCGGTCAGCAGGGGGCTGAGCGACTTGTCGCGCTCGTTCTCCAGCGCCTCGGCGAGTTCGGTGGCCGCCTTGGCGAGGCGGGCGGTCTTCTCGGCGCGGGAGGCCTTGACGTAGCCGTCGACCGAGGTGTTGACGCGCAGGCCGCCGAAGATCAGGCCGATGATGACCGGGATCATCAGGATGGCTATCAGACGGGCCGGCACACGCCAGTTCCGCGGCCGGAGGAAGTCGTACCGACCACCCTTGCCGCCGCTGCCTCCGTCGTCCGCCGAGCCACCGCCGCGGCGCTCCGTGGAGGCGGCCGGCGGCTTGGGGGCGGGGGCCGGGGGTCGCTCCTCGACCGGCGTGAACGCGGAGAATCCGGCCGGGTCCGTTGCGGTACCGTTCGGCTCGCTCTGGCGGGGCTCGGAGCGCCGCTGCGGGGCGACCTGCTGCTTACGCCTCACTCGACAACAACCTCTCGGCCGATTGGCGGCCATGGATCAATCCAGCGCTACCCCTGGCAGCGGCCCGCTGGTGGTGGGACTGCCGAAATGGATTTAGGGGTAGCTGGAATTTCAGCACGTGCAGGGATGGGGGACAAACAGGTGTCGATGGCGGCCTGCTGCGGAGCAATCCGGACATTAGCCGACATCGAGGGGCAAAACCGTGGTCTTCTGGCGCTGAGCGATGCTAATTCGCTACGCATGGTCACTGTTGATCACAAAATGCCTACCGAACTGTTATCCGCTGCTTATGTGGGGGTCTTGCGTGGGCCGCCGCGGCGACACCCGCGCCCTAGCCGCAGCTGCCCCGGTGCCCGACCGTGACGGCGGGGCACCGGGGCGTGCGACCTGCGGGTTCCCGCTCAGCGCAGGCGGGCGAGGAGGGCGTGTTCGACGAGGGTGATGAGGGCGCTCTTGGCGCTGTCGCGTCGTCGGGCGTCGAGGGTGATGACGGGGGTGTCGGGGCCGAGTTGGAGTGCTTCGCGGACTTCGTCGCCGGTGTGGGGCTGGTGTCCGTCGAAGCCGTTGAGGGCGACGACGAAGGGGAGTCCGCTGTTCTCGAAGTAGTCGAGGGCGGGGAAGCAGTCGGCGAGGCGGCGGGTGTCGACGAGGACGACGGCTCCGATGGCGCCTCGGACGAGGTCGTCCCACATGAACCAGAAGCGGTCCTGTCCGGGGGTGCCGAAGAGGTAGAGGATGAGGTCTTCGTCGAGGGTGATGCGGCCGAAGTCCATGGCGACGGTGGTGGTCGTCTTGCCGGAGACGTGGCTGAGGTCGTCGATGCCGGCGGACGCGGAGGTCATGACGGCTTCGGTGCGCAGGGGGTTGATCTCGGAGACGGCGCCGACGAGCGTGGTCTTGCCGACACCGAAGCCGCCGGCGACGACGATCTTCGCCGAGGTCGTGGCGCGGGTGGCTCCGTTAGAGCTTGCGAAGTCCACTGAGGACCCTTTCGAGCAGCGTGACGTCGGGCGTTCCGCCCGACTCGCCCGCGGCGGCGGGCTGGTGGATGGCGACGAGACCGGCCTCGGCAAGGTCGGCGACCAGGATGCGGGCGACACCGAGCGGCACGCCGGCGAGTGCGGAGATCTCCGCGATGGACTTGACCTCACGGCAGAGGTTCACGATCCGGGCGTGCTCGGGCAGCAGGCCGCCGGTCCGCTCGGCGGAGCTGGTGGTCGAGATCAGCGCCTCGATCGCGAGCTGGTACCGGGGCCGGGTGCGGCCTCCGGTCATCGCGTACGGGCGGACCAGCGGCTGCTGCTCGTAGCCGTCGGACTGCTGCCCGCCGTAGCCGCTGCCGTACCCGCTGCCGTACGAGCCGGCGGGTGTCGAAGGCGGGGTCATGGGTCCTCCTTGTGCTGCAGCCTTGGGCAGCCGGTTCCAGCTGGGGCGATGCCAGCTGAGGCGAAATCAGCTGCCTGAGGGTAGCTGAGGGTGAGGCGCCGGGCCTGGTCGGGTCAGGCCCGGCGGGGAGGTGGGACGGGTGGGGTCGCCGCTCAGGGCACTCAGTGCAGGAGACTGCCCTGGAGTTCTGCGCGGAGTGCGGGGGTGAGGACGGCGCCGGCGCGGTCGACGAGCAGTGCCATCTCGTAGCCGACGAGACCGATGTCGGAGTCCGGGGAGGCGAGGACGGCGAGGGCGGAGCCGTCGCTGACGGCCATCAGGAAGAGGAAACCGCGCTCCATCTCGACAACGGTCTGGTTGACCTCGCCGCCCTCGAAGATCCGGCTGGCGCCGGAGGTGAGGGAGGTGAGGCCGGAGGCGACGGCGGCGAGCTGGTCGGCGCGGTCGCGGGGGAAACCTTCGGACATGCACAGCAGGAGGCCGTCGGCGGAGACCACCACCGTGTGCGACACCCCAGGGGTGTTGTCCACGAAATTGGTGATCAGCCAGTTCAGGTTCTGTGCGGCCTGGCTCATCTGGTTCAACTCAACGCTCCTGGTGATCTGCGCCGTTGCCGTCGGTGCGGCCCCCGAAGCTATCGAATCCGGACTGCTGGGCACCATGCTGCGGGCCCGCCTGGTTGCCCTGGCCCGGGCCCTGGCCGGCCGCCTGCTCGGCGCCGACCCGGCGGCCCTGCTGGATGCCGCGGCGCAGGTTGGTGAGCCGGCCGCGGACCTCCTCGGGCGCACGGGACACCTGGGGGCCGGTCAGCGGGGACGCCTCGGCGGTACCGGAGACCAGGTTGGCCTGCGGGGTCCGCCGGGGGAGACCGGACATGGTGACGCCGCTGGTCGAGGGCTCCCGGACCTGCTCGGCCCGGCGCCAGCGCTCGTCGTTCGCGGACGGGCGCCACGGCGCGTCACCCGGCCCGCCCGGCCCGCCCTGCGGGGCCTGCTGCGGCTGGCCCTGCTGGGGGGCCTGCTGCTGAGCCTGGTGGGGAGCCTGCTGGGCGTGCTGCTGCTGGGCGTGCTGGTGCTGCTGCGGGGCCTGCTGGTGCTGGCCCTGCTGCTGGACGCCGGGCGCACTGGTCCCGGGCCGACGCGGCTGGTACTGACCCGCCCGCGCCGCCTCGGCCTGCTCGGCCGACTCGAAGATCGGCGCACCGCCCTGCGGGCCGCCGTCGGACGGACCGGTCGGCAGCGCCATCGGCTCCTGGCGGACCGGCTCGGGGCGGAGCTGCTCCTGGCGGACCGGCTCCGGACGCGCCGGGTTCGGCAGCACCGGCTCGACCAGACCGAGGCCGAGCGGGTCACGCGGGTCGATCTCGCTCGCCTCGAAGCGCGGCCGGGCGAACTGCGCGGTGCTCTCCATCGACGAGGGCTCGGCCGCGGGGAGCGGCTGGGCCTGCTGCGGCGGGAGCTGCTGCTGCTGCCGCTCGCGCTGCGGTGCGTCCGGGCCGGGGCGCTGCGGACGGCGCGGACCCTGCGGGCCCTGGCCGCCGGGGCCGCCCTGACCCTGCGGTGCCTGGCCCTGCGGTGCCTGACCCTGCGGTGCCTGGCCCGGCTGGCGGCGCTGCGGCAGACCCTCCTGCGGGCGGTTGCCCGGGCGGGCGCCCTGCGGCGCGCCCGGACGGCCCGACTGGTCGGCCCAGCCGTGCTGCGGCTGCTCGCCGGTCCGGGGGCCCGGACCGCCGGCGAAGTCCCCGCCGGGGCGCGGCCGCTCCTGGCCGGGGCGCCGGCCCTGGCCCTGCTGGCCCTGGCCCGGCTGACCCGGACCGGGCTGGCCCTGGCCGGGCTGCTGCTGGCCGCGGCGCGGCAGCGCACCGGGACCGCCCTGCGGCGGAGCCTGCCGGCCCGCACCGCGCTGCGGCAGACCGCCCTGCGGGTTCTGGCGGGCCTGCGGGGCCTGCTGGCCCTGCTGCTGACCCTGGGGGGCCTGCTGGCCCTGCGGCTGGCCCTGGAGCGACTGGCCGACCTGGCGGGTCGGCAGCGCGCCGCCGGCCCGTCCACCGGGGCCGCCCTGGCCGCCCGGAGCACCGGGACCGCCCTGGCCGAGCTGCGGACGGCCCTGCGGGGCACCGCCCGCCGGACCCTGGCCGAGCGCGGCCGGGCCGCCGTTCGGGCCGCCGGCCGGACCGCCGGGCACCTGGCGCTGCTGGCGCGGCGTCGGGGCGACCCCGCGCTGCTGCTTGGCCTGCGCCGAACCGGGGCGGGCCGGAGCCCGGCGGTCGGCGGAGTTGGTGACGTCCACCGGGAGCATGACCAGCGCGGTGGTGCCGCCGGAGTCGCTGGGGCGCAGCTGGATGCGGATGCCGTGGCGCAGGGACAGGCGACCGACCACGAAGAGGCCCATCCGGCGGGAGACGGAGACGTCCACCGTCGGCGGGTTCGCCAGGCGCTCGTTGATGTCGGCGAGGTCGTCGGGGCTGAGGCCGATGCCGGTGTCGTGGATCTCGACCAGCACCCGGCCGTCCGGCAGGGCGTGGCCGGTCACCCGGACGCGGGTCTGCGGGCTGGAGAACGAGGTGGCGTTCTCCAGCAGCTCGGCGAGCAGGTGGACGAGGTCGTTGACGACGCGGCCGGCGACCTCGGCCGACGGCACGGTGGCCAGCTCGATGCGCTCGTACTGCTCCACCTCGGAGGCGGCGGCGCGGAGCACGTCGACCAGCGGGACGGGGCGGGTCCAGCGGCGGCCCGGGTCCTCGCCCGCGAGGACGAGCAGGTTCTCACCGTTGCGGCGCATACGGGTCGCGAGGTGGTCCAGCTTGAAGAGGTTGGCCAGCTGGTCCGGGTCCGCCTCGCGGCTCTCCAGCTCGGAGATGAGCGACAGCTGGCGCTGGATGAGGCCCTGGCTGCGGCGCGAGAGGTTGGTGAACATCGCGTTGATGTTGCCGCGCAGGAGGGCCTGCTCGGCGGCGAGGCGGACGGCCTCGCTGTGCACCATGTCGAAGGCGTGGGCCACATGGCCGATCTCGTCCGCGGAGTCGATGCCGACCGGTTCGACGGTGACGTCGACGTCGTGCGGGTCGCTCTCGGACAGCGTCTTGACCAGCTCGGGCAGTCGCCGCTCGGCGACGTCCTCGGCCGCGGACTGCAGCCGGGTCAGCGAGCGCACCATCGAGCGGGCGATCAGACCGGCGCCACCGAGGGCGACCAGCAGCACCAGCGCGACGGCGGCACCGATGATCAGGGCCTCGGTGTCGGCGGCGGACTGCAGCTCCTGGGCCTTGCCGTCGAGGTCCTCGATCAGCTTCGACTCGATCCGCCGCTCGGCGGTGATCTTGGCGGTGGCCTGCTCGTACCAGTCCTTGAAGCTGACCGGCTCGGTCTGGTGGATACCGCTCTGCTGGAGCACCGAGCGCGCGTACCGGTCGGCGGCGGCGACCACCGAGTTGTAGCTGAGCTGGCCGCGCAGGTTGTCCAGGTCGTGCGAGGTGTAGATGTTGTTGAAGCTGGTGAGCGCGTTGTCGTAGGAGGCGCGCAGCCGGATACCGAAGGACTCGTCGCTCAGGCTGAGGTCGGGGGCCTTGGGGTTGGCGAGCGCGGCGCTGATCAGGGCGCGCTGCTGCGAGGTGGCGTTCTTGGCCAGCGAGAACTGCTGGAGGGCGCGGGTGGCGCGGACCAGGTCGCGGTTGTTGGACGCGAGCGCGATGTCCTGGGTGATCGACAGCAGGTCTCGGATGATCACGTCGTAGGCCGTGATCGTCGACTGGATGTTCTGGTTGTTCTGGTACGGGGTGTTGCGCGCGTCCGAGATCGAGTTCAGGTCCTTGCGGATCTGGAACAGCAGCGCCTTGCCGCCGGAGAGCTCCAGGTTCTCGAACTTGTCCGAGGACGCGGTGAAGGTCCGGCTCAGGTCGTCGGTGATCTTGCGGGCGTTGACGATGTCGTCGTCGAGCGGGGCGTTCGGCTCGTGGGTGATCGGCCCGGCGCTGATGTCCCGCTCGGTCTGCAGGGCGTCGGCGAGGTTGGTCGCCTTCTTCGCCAGGTCCGAGAGGTTGGCCATCTGGGCGAGCTGCTGCGAGGCCTCGAGAGAGGTCTGGATGCGCAGCCCACCGAGCACGAGGGCGACCAGCACCGGGAGCGCGAGCAGCGCGATGAGGCGGGTACGGATCCGCCAGTTGCGCATCGCCAGCCGGCTCATGCCCTTGGCCCGTCGGCGGGTCAGCGTCTTGCGGAGCTTGCCCCGGGCCGATTTCCGGTCCTGTTCGGCGTCGTCCTCCGGGCGGCCGACCGCCTCGGGTGCCGGCTCGACGGGGCCGCCGGGCACCGCCGCCTGCTGGGGTGGTGCCACGGGCTCACGCGACTCCGGGTCACCCGCGGCGCCGCTACCCCTTTTGAAACGTCCCTGCACTGGCGTCGCAACCTCTGGACCGGGCGTCCCGCCGCGTCGCCGCAGCCTGGACGGTGTGGAGTTTCCATCCGCACCCCGGCCGGTCCGGGAGAGCGGGCACCGGGGTGGACTACTCCCTACCCACGGTCCGTGGCATTCCAGCACAGCCGGGGAATCCCAACAAGGGCCGCCAGGGCGAGTGGGGCCACACTACCGACCGCGCGCGCGATTTCACTGACTGTGCGGTAACCGGACCGGAATACCGCCTTTTTCGGACACTTGCCGGATACATGCCAACCGGACCCGAGATCAACGGGAGGTGCAGAGGTTCCCGAATGCCCGATATGCGGGACTTTGTCGGCGAAACTTGATGAAGCGATATGTCGGATATCGGAGAATTGCTCTTCAATTTGTGAGCAAAATCACAGCACAATGTGTAGCTTTGGTCACGGCGGCTGTGGAAAGAGATCCGTAACCTTGCTGTCTCCGGCGCACGGCCTCGATCAGCCTGCCCAGAATCTCCCCGAATCACTCAGGCCGGTGCCGCGCCACGTCGACGCGCCGGTCGCGACCCCGAGGTGCTGACGAGATGTCCCAGGCGAACACGGCCGCCACCAGTCCCGAGCTCTCCAGCCGTTCCACGGCGAACCCGCGCCGGACGACGCTGGCCTCGGTCGAGGACTTCAGCGGGATCCCGGGCGCCCGCCGGGCCGAGCACGTGGCGACCTACGCCACCGAGCTGCCCACCAACACGGCCAACCCGCGCCGCACCCAGCTGATGGTCGCCCCGGCGGTGGCCCCGCGGAGCTGACACCCCGCACGAACCCGGAAGGCGCCGCACTCGCGGCGCCTTTCGGTTTGCTCCCGCCAGGTCGGGCGCAACCGCGCTGAACAGGGGCAAAGCGGTCGGGGGAGGCCCCACGCGATAGCCTGGTCGACGATTGAGCGGGGCCGGGCCCACACGGGCGCGGCGCCCACCAGCGCCCGGGCGCGCCCCGGGCGGCCGACGAAGCGAGGGGTAGCCCAGCCGTGCGCATTGCCAGGTTTTCCGTCCGGGAGGGGAGCCCTGCCGCCGGCACCGTCTCCTTCGGTGTGGTCGAGGGTGACCCGGCGCAGCCCGAGTCCCTCGTGGTCCACGCCCTGGCCGGCCACCCGTTCGGGCAGCCCCAACCCACCGGTGAGAGCTACCGCTTCCAGGACGTGCGGCTGCTCAGCCCGATGCTGCCGAACAAGATCGTCGCGGTCGGCCGCAACTACGCCGCCCACGCGGCGGAGCTCGGCCACGACGTCCCGGACGTCCCGCTGACCTTCTTCAAGCCGTCGACCTCGGTGATCGGCCCGACCGAGTCCATCGCGTACCCGCCGTTCTCCTCCGACGTCCACCACGAGGCCGAACTGGCCGTGGTCATCGGCCGGATGTGCCGCGAGGTCCCGCTGGACCGGGTGCCCGAGGTGATCTTCGGCTACACCTGTGCCAACGACCTCACGGCCCGCGACATCCAGCAGCGCGAGGGCCAGTGGGCCCGCGCCAAGGGCTTCGACACCGCCTGCCCGCTCGGCCCGTGGATCGAGACCGACCTCGACCCGAGCGACCTCGCCGTCACCTGCACGGTCAACGGCGAGCTCCGGCAGGCCGGCCGCACCTCCCAGATGGTCCGCTCGGTCGCCGAGCTGATCGTCCACATCTCCGAGGCCATGACGCTGCTGCCCGGCGACGTCATCCTCACCGGCACACCCGCTGGGGTGGGCCCCCTCAACGTCGGCGACGCGGTCGCCGTCTCCATCGAAGGCATCGGCACTCTCACCAACAAGGTGATCAAGCGTGGCTAACACTGACCCGAGCGTTCGGGTTCGCTTCTGTCCGTCCCCGACCGGCAACCCGCACGTGGGCCTGGTCCGCACGGCCCTCTTCAACTGGGCCTTCGCCCGCCACAACGGCGGCACGATGGTCTTCCGGATCGAGGACACCGACTCCGCCCGCGACTCCGAGGAGTCGTACCGGCAGCTGCTCGACGCCATGCGCTGGCTCGGCTTCGACTGGGACGAGGGCCCGGAGATCGGCGGCCCGCACGCGCCGTACCGGCAGTCGCAGCGGATGGACATCTACGCGGACGTGGCCCGCCGGCTGCACGAGGCCGGCCACGCCTACCACTGCTACTGCTCCACCGAGGAGCTCGACGCCCGCCGCGAGGCCGCCCGCGCGGCCGGCCGCCCGTCCGGCTACGACGGCCACTGCCGGGAGCTGACGGACGACCAGGTCGCCGTCTACAAGCTGGAGAAGCGCGAGCCGATCCTGCGGTTCCGGATGCCCGACCGCACCATCGCCTTCGACGACCTGGTGCGCGGCACGCTCAGCTTCGAGCCGGAGAACGTGCCCGACTACGGCATCGTCCGGGCCAACGGCGCACCGCTCTACACCCTGGTCAACCCGGTCGACGACGCCCTGATGGGCATCACCCACGTGCTGCGCGGCGAGGACCTGCTCTCCTCGACCCCGCGCCAGATCGCGCTGTACGCGGCGCTCGCCGAGATCGGCGTCGGCGACGGCAGCACCCCGCGCTTCGGCCACCTGCCGTACGTGATGGGCGAGGGCAACAAGAAGCTCTCGAAGCGCGACCCGCAGGCCTCGCTCAACCTGTACCGCGAGCGCGGCTTCATCCCCGAGGGCCTGCTCAACTACCTGTCGCTGCTCGGCTGGTCGCTCTCCGCGGACGACGACATCTTCTCGGTGGAGCAGCTGGTCGAGGCGTTCGACATCGCCGACGTCAACGCCAACCCGGCCCGCTTCGACCTCAAGAAGTGCGAGCACATCAACGCCGAGCACGTGCGCCGGCTGGCCCCGGAGGACTTCGTCCGCCGCCTGGTGCCGTACCTCCAGGCGCCCGGTCTGCTGCCGGCCGAGCCGACCGCCGAGCAGCTGGAGCTGCTGGCCAAGGTGGCACCGCTCACCCAGGAGCGGATGGTCGTGCTGAGCGAGATCGTCACCATGGCGGGCTTCCTCTTCGTCGACCCGGCGGACTTCACGCTCGACCCGGACGACGCCGCCAAGGTGCTCACCGCCGACGCCCGTCCGGTGCTGGAGGCGAGCATCAAGGCGCTGGAGGAGCTGGCGGACTTCTCGCCCGAGCCGATCCAGGCCGCGCTGCGCGCGGCGCTGGTGGACGGGCTGGGCATCAAGCCCAAGTTCGCCTTCACGCCGCTGCGGGTGGCCGTCACGGGCCGCCGGGTGTCCCCGCCGCTCTTCGAGTCGATGGAGCTGCTCGGGCGCCCCGAGACGCTGCGCCGGCTGACCGCCGCGCTGGCCGCCGTCCCGGCTGCCTGAGCACCGCCACCGGCGGCCGCGGGCCGGGTTCTGACCTGGCCCGCAGCCGCCCCGGCCGCGGCCTGGGCTTATCGATTTTGGACCGGGGCCGGACGTCGGGTAATGTTCTTTCTGCGCCGCCCGGGAGGGAACGGACGAGGGAGCGAAACCCCGTCGGGACCGAGCGAGGGGCGCAACGCCTGAGAAGGGCCCGCAGGGGTTCAACTCTGGTGGGGTATGGTGTAATTGGCAGCACGAGTGATTCTGGTTCATTTAGTCTAGGTTCGAGTCCTGGTACCCCAGCGCAGTACAGGCACTGTCGGCTCCGTCGCAGTGCAGGCACCACCGCAGTACAAACAAAGATCCAAGCCCCCGTTGTGTAGCGGCCTAGCACGCTGCCCTCTCACGGCAGTAGCGCCGGTTCGAATCCGGTCGGGGGTACTGATCCCGCAAGGGATCGCCAGGATGCCCCCGTTGTGTAGCGGCCTAGCACGCTGCCCTCTCACGGCAGTAGCGCCGGTTCGAATCCGGTCGGGGGTACCAGAGCATTAAGCCGGTGGGCTTGCCCATCGGCTGAATTGCTTTGTTGGGGTATGGTGTAATTGGCAGCACGAGTGATTCTGGTTCACTTAGTCTAGGTTCGAGTCCTGGTACCCCAGCCAGAAATTAGCAAGGCCCTGGTCCGCCGGGGCCTTTTGTGTTTTCCGCCCGCATTTCCGGGTGATTTGGAAAAGGGCCCGCGCACCGAGGTGCGCGGGCCCTTTCCGACGTCGGCGGGTAGGGGTGGTCAGCCGCGGCGCAGGGCCTCGGTGAGCCGGTTGGCGGCCTCGATGATGGCCTGGGCGTGCAGCCGGCCCGGGTGGCGGGTCAGGCGCTCGATCGGACCGGAGACGGAGACGGCGGCCACGACCCGGTTGGAGGGGCCGCGCACGGGGGCCGAGACGGACGCCACACCCGGCTCGCGCTCGCCGATCGACTGGGCCCAGCCGCGGCGCCGGACGCCGCTCAGCGCGGTCGCGGTGAACCGGGCGCCCTGGAGGCCCCGGTGGAGCCGCTCGGGCTCCTCCCAGGCGAGCAGGACCTGGGCGGCCGAGCCGGCCTTCATCGGCAGGGTGCTGCCGACCGGGACGGTGTCCCGCAGGCCGGAGAGCCGCTCGGCGGCGGCGACGCAGATCCGCATCTCGCCCTGCCGGCGGTAGAGCTGTGCGCTCTCGCCGGTGACGTCGCGCAGATGGGTCAGGACCGGGCCCGCGGTGGCGAGCAGCCGGTCCTCGCCCGCCGCGGCGGAGAGTTCGGAGAGACGGGGGCCGAGGATGAACCGGCCCTGCATGTCCCTGGTGACCAGTCGGTGATGTTCGAGTGCGACGGCGAGCCGGTGGGCCGTGGGCCGCGCCAGACCGGTGGCGGCGACCAGCCCCGCCAACGTGGCGGGGCCCGACTCCAGTGCGCTCAGCACCAGAGCGGCCTTGTCGAGAACGCCGACGCCGCTAGAGTTGTCCATGCCCTAAGACTGCAGTCTCATTCCGCGAGACGCAAGTTCAATCCGGCGAGAAAAGCGCCACTCTGGATGCAGCAGCCCGGGAGACATCCAGAATGCGGCCTCAACAGAGTGTCCGCATGGTGGACACCGATCCGGCGTGCAGGTCACGCGGCGCGCCTCACAGGGCGGCGCAGGCAGTGACCCCGATGAACACGAGAAGGCCGGCAACGCGGCCGGCTGGAGGGAATCCGATGGGACGGACACTCGCAGAGAAGGTCTGGGACGACCACGTCGTCCGGCGCGCGGAGGGCGAGCCCGACCTGCTCTTCATCGACCTGCACCTGCTCCACGAGGTCACCAGCCCGCAGGCCTTCGACGGCCTCCGGCTGGCCGGGCGCACGGTCCGCCGGACCGATCTCACGATCGCGACCGAGGACCACAACACCCCGACCCTGGACATCGACAAGCCGATCGCCGACCCGGTCTCGCGGATCCAGCTGGAGACCCTGCGCCGCAACGCCGCCGAGTTCGGCGTCCGGATCCACTCGCTGGGCGACGTCGAGCAGGGCGTCGTGCACGTGGTCGGCCCGCAGCTCGGGCTGACCCAGCCGGGCACCACCGTGGTCTGCGGAGATTCCCACACCTCCACCCACGGCGCCTTCGGCGCCCTGGCGTTCGGCATCGGCACCAGCCAGGTCGAGCACGTCCTGGCCACCCAGACCCTCCCGCTGGCGCCGTTCAGGACGATGGCGATCACCGTCGAGGGCGAGCTGCCCGAGGGCGTCACGGCCAAGGACCTGATCCTGGCGATCATCACCCGGATCGGCACCGGCGGCGGCCAGGGCTACGTCCTGGAGTACCGCGGCTCGGCCATCCGCAGCCTCTCCATGGAGGCCCGGATGACCATCTGCAACATGTCCATCGAGGCGGGCGCCCGGGCCGGGATGATCGCCCCCGACCAGACCACCTTCGACTACCTGGAGGGCCGTCCGCACGCGCCGAAGGGCGAGGACTGGGACGCCGCGGTCGAGTACTGGAAGACCCTGGGCACCGACGAGGACGCGGTCTTCGACCACGAGATCTTCATCGACGCGACCCAGCTGACCCCGTTCGTCACCTGGGGCACCAACCCGGGCCAGGGCGCGCCGCTCGGCGCCCAGGTGCCGGACCCGGCCTCCTTCGCCGACCCGCAGGAGCGGATCGCCGCCGAGAACGCCCTGAAGTACATGGGCCTGGAGGCCGGCACCCCGCTGCGCGAGGTCGCGGTGGACGCCGTCTTCGTCGGCTCCTGCACCAACGGCCGGATCGAGGACCTGCGGGCCGCCGCGGCCATCCTGGACGGCCGGACCATCGCCGAGGGCGTGCGGATGCTGGTCGTCCCCGGCTCGGTGCGGGTCGCCCTGCAGGCCGTCGAGGAGGGCCTGGACAAGGTGTTCACCGCCGCCGGCGCCGAGTGGCGCCACGCGGGCTGCTCGATGTGCCTGGGCATGAACCCCGACCAGCTGGCCCCCGGCGAGCGCTGCGCGTCCACCTCGAACCGCAACTTCGAGGGCCGTCAGGGCAAGGGCGGCCGCACCCACCTGGTGTCGCCGCAGGTCGCCGCCGCGACCGCGGTGCTCGGCCGACTGGCCGCACCCGCCGATCTCCCGTCCGACGTCGCTGTGGAGGCCTGAGCAGCATGGAGAAGTTCACCACCCACACCGGTCGCGCCGTGCCGCTGCGCCGCAGCAACGTCGACACCGACCAGATCATCCCGGCCCATTGGCTCAAGAAGGTCACTCGTTCCGGTTTCGAGGACGGCCTGTTCGAGGCCTGGCGCAAGGACGAGTCGTTCGTCCTGAACCGGCCCGAGTACCAGGGCGCGACCGTCCTGCTGGCCGGCCCCGAATTCGGCACCGGCTCCTCCCGGGAGCACGCCGTCTGGGCATTGCAGAACTACGGGTTCCACGCGGTCGTCTCGTCCCGCTTCGCCGACATCTTCCGCGGCAACTCGCTGAAGAACGGCCTGCTCACGGTCGTGCTGCCGCAGGAGACGGTGGAGCGGCTCTGGGCGCTGGTGGAGGCCGATCCGACGGCCGGGATCACCGTCGACCTGGAGGCCCGGGAGGTGCGCGCCGAGGGCGTCACGGCCCCGTTCGAGCTGGACGACAATGTCCGTTGGCGGCTGCTGAACGGGCTGGACGACATCAGCATCACCCTGCAGAACGAGCCCGACATCGCGGCCTTCGAACAGACCCGGCCCGCCTTCAAGCCGCGTACTCTGCCGGTCGCCTGAGCGGCTCGGGAGAACAAGCATTCTGACGTTCCACCGGATGGTCCGCCTCCCCTCGGGGGGGCGGACCATCCGCCGTTCCGGGCCCGGAGTTACCCCCCGGCGCCGGCCCCCGATTGCCGATTTGGCATTGCCGCAGAGGCCCCGCGCAAGCACAACTGCGGGTAGATGGCACAATCAGTACATGCACCGGCACCATGAACCTCCGTACGCGGGCGGCGAACCCGCGTCACCGGAGTCCACGGGCCGGGGATCCGAACGCCGAATTGACGATCGGCCGGACGCCGCCACCTCACCTGCTGAGGGGCCGGACGACCCGGAAGTCGCAGCGCTCTACGCGCTTGTGGCCGAGCGGTTGAAGCAAGCTCACGCCCGCGTGCATGCGCTGAACGTGTCTGCCGATGCAAAGACCGCTCTCACCCGTCAACTCCTGATCGTCACCGAGGCCGCCAAGCGCGATCTTCCGGAGGCGGCAAGGCGGTTGAGTCGCTTTGTGCATGACCTCGACGAGGGGCGCCCGCCCGTCGCCTGAGGTCGCCGACGCGCAAATCCATTGCGACACTAGGGTGATTCGCGCGTTTGGTAATTGAAAGTCCGCAGATACATACCTAACGTGCGAAATGAACGGATGGAATCATCCGGCGCCCGTTTCCGAAGGGGAAGACGTGAACAAGGCTCAGCTTGTCGAAGCGGTGGCCGAGCAGCTGGGCGGTCGCAAGGCTGCCGCAGAGGCCGTCGACGCAGTGCTCGACACCATGGTCCGCGCCGTCGTGGCCGGTGACCGGGTGTCGGTCACCGGTTTTGGCACCTTTGAGAAGGTGGAGCGCTCCGCGCGCTTCGCCCGCAACCCGCAGACCGGCGAGAAGGTCAAGGTCAAGAAGACCTCGGTGCCCCGCTTCCGTCCCGGCCAGGGCTTCAAGGACCTGGTCAGCGGCAGCAAGAAGCTGCCGAAGGAAGGCCCCTCGGTGAAGAAGGCCCCCAAGGGCTCCCTCACCCCGGGCAAGAGCGGTGTCGCCGCGACCCCGGCCGCCAAGCGCGCCGCCACCAAGCGCGCCGCCTCGGCCGCCGCCGCGGCCCCGGCCGCCACCAAGAAGGCCGCTGCCAAGAAGACGGCGACCACGGCCGCCGCCAAGAAGACCACGGCCACCCCCGCCAAGAAGGCGACCGCCACCAAGAAGACCACGGCCGCCGCCGCCAAGAAGACCACGGCCGCCGCGACCAAGAAGACCGCCACCGCCGCCAAGAAGACGGCGACCACGGCCGCCGCCAAGAAGACCACGGCCACCGCCAAGAAGGCGACCGCCACGGCCAAGAAGACGGCTCCCGCGAAGAAGACCGCCACCCGCAAGACCACGGCGCGCAAGACCAGCGCGAAGTAGTCCTCGGACGGCTCTCCAGGGCCGTGGCGCACCCCCTCCCGGAATTCCGGGTGGTCGGGCCGCCACGGCTCTTCGGTTTTCCGGGGCCTGTCCCGGCCCCGGCGCGCGGCTGTGGAGCGGCGCGGGCCGTCAGGCCTCGGCGGGGTCCGGGAAGGTCTGCAGCGTCAGGAAGACCACCCGGCGGGCGTCGCCCGCGCCCTCGGTGCGGATCCGCACCCGCTGGCCGGGGCGCAGCAGCCGCAGGCCGCCGGCGTCGAAGGCGGCGGCGTCGAACGGCACCGGGGTCCCGTCGTCGAGCAGCACGGAGCCGGCCCGGGTGGCGGGGTCGAAGGTGAACGCGGTGGCCTGCATGGAAGCAGCATAGCGAGCAGCACCGACAGGCCCCCGGGGCAGCTCGCGGAGACGGCCCGGCGCGGGTGGGGAGTTGCTCGCGCGCCCGTCCGGAGCGGGGGTCAGAGTTGCTCGCGCGCCCGTCCGGAGCGGTTCGCGGCGGGGAGTCCGAGCGCCTGCGCGAGCCGGGCCGACAGCGCGCCGGTGTGCGGGCCGACGCCGAGTGCGAGCGCCGCGCCGAGGTCGGCGCCGGTGTCCACGTCCCGGCGCACCGACTCCACGTCGTCCAGCCGCAGTTCGCGGGCGCCGCCGGCCGCGTGCCGGGCCCGGGAGCCGTCGCCGAAGGCGGGTGCGAGCGGACCGCCGGGGGAGCGGGCCAGCAGCGTGGTGCCCAACCCGGGGGCGTCGGCCAGGAAGGACCGCCCGGCCGGCCGGGCCGCGGCCAGCACCCGGGCCAGTTCGGCCGGGCGCAGGGCCGGCAGGTCGGCGGAGAGCGCGGCCAGCGGGGCGTGCGGGGCGAGCGCCAGCGCGGCCGCCGCGCCGTGCGCCAGCGCGTCGTTGAGGCCGCCGCCCGGTTCGTCGCCGACGACGACCGCGCCCAGCGCGGCCAGCCGCTCGCCGGCGGCGCCGTCCCGGGTGACCACCAGGACGCGGGACACGCCCGGGGTGGCCAGCGCGGCGGTCACGGTGTCCAGGGCGAAGGAGAGCGCCAGGTCCGCGCGGTGCGGCCCGGCGAAGGGCGCCAACCGGCTCTTCGCCAGGGCGAGCCGCTTGAGCGGCAGCACCAGCGACCAGCCTGCGGTGGGTGCGGGGGGCGCGACGGGCCCGCTGGGGCGTACGGTGTCCTGGGTCATCGGCGTCATTGTGACGCCGGTCCCGGAACCCTCGCCAGGCCGTCCGAACTGTGCGGACGTGCGTTTGGTCACGCCCGCCCGACGTGCTGGCGGGGTTGCTCGACAGCCGCTCCGCGGTCGGGCGAGACTGTTCCGCGCCCCGACCCCGTCCGACGGGGGTCGCGGGAGGCGAGAGACTGCGGCACCCCGCGTGCCGCACCGGATGAGGAGGACCTGGGGTGGCCCGCCGCTCGTATGCCGGCTTCGGCAACGCCGATTACGGCATCTGGTACCGCTTCGCGGCCGTGCTGGTGAAGCCGGTGACGACCGCGCTGGTCAAGCCAGACTGGCGGGGCTGGGAGCACCTGCCGAAGGAGGGCGGCTTCATCGCCGCCGTCAACCACAACTCGATCATCGACCCGGTGGTCTACGCGCACTGGCAGTACAACAGCGGGCGGCCGCCGCGGATCCTCGGCAAGTCCTCGCTGTTCTCGGTCCCGTTCATCGGCTTCATGCTGCGCAAGACCGGCCAGATCCCGGTGTTCCGCGAGTCGACCGACGCCGCGCACGCGTTCCGGGCGGCCATCGACGCGGTGAACGGCGGCCAGTGCGTCCAGTTCTACCCGGAGGGCACGCTCACCCGGGACCCGGACCTGTGGCCGATGACCGGCAAGAGCGGGGTGGCCCGGGTCGCGCTGATGACCGGTGCGCCGGTGATCCCGGTGGCGCACTGGGGTGCGCACGAGATCATCCCGCCGTACGGCCGGGGCGGCTCGGGGAAGGGCCGGTTCAACCTGTTCCCGCGGCACCGGGTGACGGTGGCGGCCGGGCCGGCCGTGGACCTGAGCAAGTACCAGGGCCAGGAGCTGACCGCCCAGGTGCTCCGGGACGCGACCGAGGACATCATGCGGGCGATCACCGCCGTGCTGGCCGACATCCGCGGCGAGGAGCCGCCGGCCGAGCGCTACGACATGCGCACGGCGGCCCGGCACCGGGCGGAGGCGGCCGCCGCCGAGCGGCAGCGGGCCGCCGGCACGCGCAAGAACAGCACCGAGGAGGCCGGCAAGTGACCCGATGTGCCGTGTTCGGAACGGGTTCCTGGGGGACCGCGTTCGCGATGGTGCTGGCCGACGCGGGCTGCGAGGTCACCCTCTGGGGGCGCCGGCCGGAGCTGGTGGACGCGATCCACACCACCCACGTCAACCCCGACTACCTGCCCGGCGTCCCGCTGCCCGGGTCGGTCCGGGCCACCGTGGACCCGGCGCGGGCCCTGGCCGGCGCCGACTTCGCGGTGCTGGCGGTGCCCTCCCAGACGCTGCGCGAGAACCTCGCCGCCTGGGCCCCGCTGATCGAGCCGCAGACCGTGCTGGTGAGCCTGATGAAGGGCATCGAACTCGGCACCGCCAAGCGGATGAGCGAGGTCATCGCCGAGGTCGCGAAGGTCGGGGCGGAGCGGGTGGCCGTCGTCAGCGGCCCCAACCTGGCCCGGGAGATCGCCAACCGGCAGCCCGCCGCGAGCGTGGTGGCCTGCACCGACGAGGCGGTCGCCAAGCGGCTCCAGGCGGCCTGCCACACGCCGTACTTCCGCCCCTACACCAACACCGACGTGATCGGCTGCGAGCTGGGCGGCGCGGTGAAGAACGTGATCGGCCTGGCGGTCGGCATGGCGGACGGCATGGGCCTCGGCGACAACACCAAGGCCACGCTGATCACCCGGGGCCTGGCCGAGACGACCCGGCTGGGGCTGGCGCTCGGCGCCGACGCGTACACCTTCGCCGGGCTCGCCGGGATGGGCGACCTGGTGGCGACCTGCTCCTCGCCGCTCTCCCGCAACCACACCTTCGGCACCAACCTCGGCCGCGGGATGTCGCTGGCCGAGACCATCGCGGCCACCCGGCAGACCGCGGAGGGCGTCAAGTCCTGCGAGTCCGTGCTCGACCTGGCCCGGCGCAGCGGCGTCGACATGCCGATCGTCGAGGCCGTGGTGGACGTGGTGCACAACGGGCGCCCCACCCAGGAGGCGCTGCGGGCGCTGATGTCGCGCTCGGCCAAGGCCGAGCGGCACTGACCGCACGACGCCGGGCGACCGGGGCGGTTGACGTCCCGGAAACGGCTCGCACGGTAGTCTCACACCCGATATGAGCATCGAACAGACCCCCCCGAATCCGTCCGCGAAGCCGCGCGTAGCGCTCGTCTTCGGTGGCCGCAGCTCCGAGCACGCCATCTCGGTGTCCACCGCGGGCAGCGTGCTCAGGGCGATCGACCGCGAGAAGTACGACGTGCTGCCGATCGGCATCACCCACGAGGGCCGCTGGGCGCTGGTCAGCGACGATCCGGCCCGGATGGCCATCACCGACGGCCGGCTGCCGGACGTCGCCCAGGTCGCCGAGGCCGTCGACGGCCAGGTCGTGCTGCCGGTCAGCCCGGACAGCCGCGAGGTGGTCTGGAGCGAGCCGGGGGCGGTGCCGAAGGCGCTCGGCGAGGTCGACGTGGTCTTCCCGCTGCTGCACGGCCCCTGGGGCGAGGACGGCACCCTCCAGGGCCTGCTGGAGCTGTCCGGAGTGCCGTACGTCGGCAACGGCGTGCTCTCCAGCGCGGTGGGCATGGACAAGGAGTTCACCAAGCGGGTGCTGGCCTCGCACGGCCTGGGCGTCGGCTCGTACACCATCGTCCGGCCGCGGGAGTGGGAGAGCGAGGCCGGCCGCGCCGCCGTCCGCGAGCGGGTCGGGGAACTCGGTCTGCCGGTGTTCGTGAAGCCCTGCCGGGCCGGCTCCAGCATCGGCATCACCAAGGTCAAGGACCTCGCCGGGCTGGACGCCGCGATCGAGGAGGCCCGCCGGCACGACCCCAAGCTGATCATCGAGGCCGGGGTGTCCGGGCGCGAGATCGAGTGCGGGGTGCTGGAGTTCGAGGACGGCCCGCGGGCCAGCGTCCCGGCCGAGGTCCTGGTCGGCGGCGACTACGAGTTCTACGACTTCGAGGCCAAGTACATCGACTCCTCCGAGGTGCGCATCCCGGCCGAACTCGGTGCGGCCGAGCTCGCCGAGATCCGCCGTCAGGCGGTCGCCGCGTTCGAGGCGCTCGGCTGCGAGGGCCTGGCCCGGGTGGACTTCTTCCTGCTGGACGACGGCAGCTGGATGATCAACGAGGTCAACACCATGCCCGGCTTCACCCCGATCTCGGCCTACCCGAAGATGTGGGAGGCCAGCGGGCTGTCGTACCCGGAGCTGATCGACCGGCTGCTCCAGGCGGCGCTGCGCCGCCCGACCGGGCTGCGCTAGCCGCCCGGGCAGCACCAGCCGCACACGCGCGCAAGGGCGGTCCGGGAGCTCCCGGACCGCCCTTCCCCTGCTCTCGGCCGCTACGGGATGCTGGCCTTCACCACGCCGTTCAGGGCGGAGACCGGGTCGAGCGGATTACTGAAGGCCCCGCCGGGGACGGTCACCTCGACGTACGCCCGGCGCATCGTGGTGATGAACCGGTATCCGCCGTCGTCGAGCTTCTGCGCCCACCAGGTGACGTCGTCGATGGTGGGGGAGAGGTCCTTGGCGTGCTCGCCGTTCAGCGCCTCCGGCCGGTCCACCCCGCAGCGCAGCACGGTGCGCGGCGAGCTGGCCCAGGCCGCCACGTACGGGGAGCCGGGCGACGGGTCCTTGCGGGCGTGGCCGAGCACCTCCTGGGGCAGCGCCGCGGCCAGGTCCCGGCAGTAGCCGGCGGCCCTCCCGGTCGGCTTCGGCACCTCGATCGCCGCGGGCGCGCTCCAGCTGCCGAGCAGCACCACGACGGTGCAGCTCAGCGCCAGCGGCAGGGCCAGCCACCGGACGGGGGCCGGCAGCGCAGTCAGGAAGCGGGGGACGCGGAGTTCTCGGGCCACCCGCCGATGGTAGCCGGGGCCTACAGGTGGACCACCGGACAGGTGAGGGTGCGGGTGATGCCCTCCACCTGCTGGACCTTGGCCACGACCAGGCGGCCGAGGTCGTCCACCGTCTCGGCCTCGGCCCGCACGATCACGTCGTACGGTCCGGTGACGTCCTCGGCCTGGAGGACACCGGGGATCTCGGAGATGGACCGGGCCACGGCGGTGGCCTTGCCGACCTCGGTCTGGATCAGGATGTATGCCTGTACCACGGGGGGACCTCCCGGCGGCTGGGAACGGGGATCGGCGCCGTGATCGCCCGCTCGGGCGTTCGGGGGTGGGGAACGGACTCACCGGCATTCCGATCACCACGCTACCGCGCAGCGGGCCGGGGAGGGGAGACTTCTGCACCCCCGGAGGGCGTACGCTGCGCGCGGGGGAGCGGGGGGCACCAGTTCCGATTCGGATGGAAACGCGAGAGGACGGCAGATGCAGGGGACCGTGGGCGAGCTCGGCGAGTTCGGACTCATCAGGGAGCTGACGGCCCGGGTACCGCTCACCGACGCGGTCGACCTCGGTCCGGGCGACGACGCCGCGGTGGTGAAGACGCCGGACGGCCGGGTGGTCGCCACCATGGACGTGCTGATCGAGAACCGGCACTTCCGCCGGGACTGGTCGACCGCCTACGACGTGGGCCGCAAGGCCGCCGCCCAGAACCTCGCCGACGTGGCCGCGATGGGCGCGGTGCCGACGGCGATCCTGCTCGGCCTGGTCACCCCCGCCGATCTGCCGACCACCTGGGCCACCGAGCTGATGGACGGGCTGCGCGACGAGTGCCAGGTGGCCGGTGCCACGGTGGTCGGCGGCGACGTGGTGCGCGGCGACGTCATCACCCTCGCCATCACAGCGCTCGGGGATCTCCAGGGGCGCGCACCGGTGACGCGCGCCGGGGCTCAGGTGGGCGACGTGGTCGCCGTCACCGGCTGGCTCGGCTGGTCCGCCGCCGGGCTGACCGTGCTGCAGCGCGGGTTCCGCTCGCCGCGCGCCTTCGTCGAGGCGCACCGCCGGCCCGAGCCGCCGTACCACGCGGGCCCGGCCGGCGCCGAGTTGGGCGCCACCGCGATGGTCGACGTGAGCGACGGGCTGGTGGCCGACCTCGGCCACGTCGCCCGGGCCAGCGCGGTGGACATCGACCTGCGGGCCGCCGACTTCGACGTCCCGGCGCAGATGGCCGACATCGGGCAGGCCGTCGGGGTGGACCCGCTGGTCTGGGTGCTCTCCGGCGGCGAGGACCACGCGATCGTGGCGACCTTCCCGCGCGGGGTCCAACTGCCCGCCCGCTGGCGGGTGGTGGGCGAGGTGACCGGCCGGGCCCGGCCGTCCCGCGGTGGCCGGGTGACGGTGGACGGCGAGCCCTGGGACCGGGTCGGCGGCTGGGACCACTTCGCGGAGTGAGCGGAGTGAGCGGAATGAGCGCGGCGTCAGCCGCCCGGCGGGAGGCCGCGGGCCGGCGCGGGTGCGCGCATCGGCCCGGACGCGCGGGGCGCCCCGGCGAGCGGCGCGCGGGCCCGCGCCGGGGGACGGCGTAGGCTTGCGCTGAACCGGATCCACCTGCTGCTCCTCGGGCGCGGATGGTCTGAACCACTGCGGAGCGGGAGAGCACAGCCACCATGCGCATCGGTGTCCTGACCAGCGGCGGAGACTGCCCCGGGCTCAACGCGGTGATCCGCTCCGTGGTGCACCGGGGAACCGATGTGCACGGTGACGAGATCGTCGGCATCGAGGACGGCTTCCTCGGCCTGATCGAGGGCCGCACCCGGCCGATCTCGCACGACGACGTCACCGGCTTGCTCACCCTCGGCGGCACCATCCTGGGCTCGGCCCGCGTGCAGCGCGACCGGATCGCCTGGGCGGTGGAGAACGCCGAGACCCTCGCCCGGGACATCGGCATCGACGCGCTGATCGCGATCGGCGGCGAGGGCACGCTGACCGCCGCCAAGATGTTCAGCGACGCCGGACTGCCGGTGGTCGGCGTGCCGAAGACCATCGACAACGACATCGACGCGACCGACGTCACCTTCGGGTTCGACACCGCGGTCCATGTCGCGACCGACGCGATCGACCGGCTGAAGACCACCGCCGAATCCCACCAGCGGGTGATGGTGGTGGAGTTGATGGGCCGGCACACCGGCTGGATCACCCTCACCGCCGGAATGGCCGGCGGCGCCCACGGCATCCTGATCCCGGAGAAGCCCTTCGACATCGAGGCGGTCGCCCGGATGGTCGAGGACCGCTTCTCCCGGGGCAAGAAGTTCGCCATCATCGCGGTCGCCGAGGGCTCGGCCCCGATGCCCGGCACGATGCGCTTCGACCACGGCGTCGTCGACCAGTTCGGCCACCGGACCTTCGGCGGGATCGGCAACCGGCTCGCCAACGAGCTGGAGAACCTGCTCGGCAAGGAGGCCCGGCCGGTCATCCTCGGCCACACCCAGCGCGGCGGCACCCCCACCGCCCGGGACCGGGTGCTCGCCACCCGGTTCGGCTGGCACGCGGTGGAGGCCGTCCACAAGGGCGCCTTCGGGCACTTCACCGCGCTGCGCGGCAACGACATCGAGCTGGTGCCGGTCGCCGAGGCGGTCACCCACCTCAAGACCGTGCCGCAGGACCGCTGGGCGGAATCCGAAGCCGTGCTCTGAGGCGGCGCGGGTAGGTTGGGGCCCATGTCCCTCCCGTCTTCCGCCCCCGCTCCCGGCGGCCGCCCCCAGGGCGGCCCCTTCTCCGCACCCCCGCGGGTGCTCACCGTCGCCGGATCCGACTCCGGCGGCGGCGCCGGCATCCAGGCCGACCTCAAGGCGATGCTGGCCCTCGGCGTCCACGGCATGAGCGTGATCACCGCCGTCACCGCGCAGAACTCGCTCGGTGTCCAGGGCTACTGGGAGCTGCCGGCCGAGGCCGTCCGGGCCCAGTTCTGCAGTGTGGTGGACGACATCGGCGTCCAGGCCGTGAAGACCGGGATGCTCGCCTCGATCGAGCTGGTCGAGACCGTCTCCGAGCTGCTGACCGGGGTGGACGCCCCGGTGGTGGTCGACCCGGTCGGCGTCTCCAAGCACGGCGACGCGCTGCTGGCCGCCGAGGCCGTCGCCACCGTCCGGGAGCGGCTGCTGCCGGTCGCCACCCTGGCCACGCCCAACCTGCACGAGGTGACGCAGCTCACCGGGCGCACCGTCGAGGACGAGGCGCAGATGCTCGACGCGGCCAAGGCGCTGCTCGACCTCGGGCCGCGCTGGGTCCTGGTGAAGGGCGGGCACCTGGAGGGCGAGGCCGCCGACCTGCTGTACGGCGGGCCGGGGGAGGAGCACTGGTACCGGGCGCCCCGCTACGACAACCGGCACACCCACGGCACCGGCTGCACGCTGGCCAGCGCCATCGCCGCCGGGCTGGCCAAGGGCGAACCGCTGCCCGCGGCGGTGGCCTCGGCGAAGGCCTACATCACCGGCGCGATCGCCGGCGGCTTCGCGCTCGGGTCCGGCATCGGCCCGGTGGACCACGCCTGGCGCTGGCGCTGAGCGCACCGGGGCCGCAAAACGACCACGGGCGGGCCCGAGGGCCCGCCCGTGGCGGCTCCGGGCAGGCCCGGAGAGAGGGGTCGGCACTGGAGAGCCGGGATCCAGAAACAGGAAGCCGGCCCATCCGAGGATGGACCGGCTTCCTGGAGGACCGGCTTACCGGTCTGCGCGTCAGCGCGAGACCTTACCGGCCTTGATGCACGAGGTGCAGACGTTGAGCCGCTTCGGCGTCCGCCCAATCACAGCGCGCACCGTCTGAATGTTGGGGTTCCAACGACGGGGGGTACGGCGGTGAGAGTGGGAGATGCTGTTGCCGAAGCCCGGCCCCTTGCCGCAGACGTCGCAGTTGGCAGCCACAGGAGTCACTCCAAGACTTCAGATCATTTACGTTCGAAACCCCGCCAACCCACCGGAGCACTCACGTGAACCAGATCAGATCAATGGGGTGAGCCTGGACTGTTCCAGGCAACCGGAAGAGCATACAACGCTTGCTTCCGTTCAACGAAACTACCACGTCTGCGCAGGTGATCGCCGCGCTCGGCGCTTCCGGCGGCGGCCCCCGGCCCCCGATAACCTGCCGGTACCAACCCTCGCCGTTCAACCTCAGGCCATCACGGCGTCCCATCCGGAGGAGACCTGGTGCTGACCACGCTCGACGCCCCGGCCGTGCGCAGCTGGTGCCAGCTGGCCCTGCGCGCGCTCGGCCAGGCCCGCGAGGAGATCGACGCACTCAACGTCTACCCCGTCCCGGACGGCGACACCGGCACCAACCTCTACCTGACCGTGGAGTCCGCCGCCGCCGCGGTGGAGAGCCGGTTCACCGACCCGGCGGGCGGCCCGGCCCCCGGGCTCGCCGAGACCGCCCGGGCGATGGCCCGGGGCGCGCTGGTCGGCGCCCGCGGCAACTCCGGCGTGATCCTCGCCCAGTGGCTGCGCGGCACCGCCGAGCAGCTGGCCCGGGGCGGTGGCGCCGACCAGCTGCGGGCCGCCCTCCAGGGGGCCGCGGACGCCGCCTACCAGGCCGTCGCCGAGCCCGTCGAGGGCACCCTGCTGACCGTCGCCCGGGTGGCCGCCCGGGAGGCGACCCGGGCCGGCGACGGGCTCGGCCAGGTCGCCGACACCGCGTACCGGGCCGCCCGGGACGCGCTGCGGCGCACTCCCGAGCAGCTCTCCGTGCTGGCCGAGGCCGGGGTGGTGGACGCCGGCGGGCGCGGCCTGGTCGCCGTCCTCGGGGCGCTCGCCGACGCGGTGGCCGGCCACCAGCCGATGGGCCCGGTCGCGCTGCGCGGTGACGTCCGGCCGGTCGAGAGCTGCCAGGGGCACGTCCGGCCGCCCGGCCCGGGCCACCCCGCCTTCGAGGTGATCTACCTGCTGGACGCCCCCGACGAGGCGCTGCCCGCGCTGCGCGAGCGGCTCGCCGGACTGGGCGACTCCCTGGTGATCGGTGGCGGGGACGGCCTCTGGAACGTGCACGTCCACGTGGACGACGCGGGGGCCGCGGTGGAGGCCGGGCTGGGGGCCGGGCGGCCGCACCAGATCCGGATCACGCACTTCGCCGAGGCCGCCGCCCGGGCCGGGACCGCCGACGACCGCGGCGAGCACGAGGAGCGCACCCGGGTGGTGCTCTCGGTGGTCTCCGGCGCGGGACTGGCCGACCTCTGCGAGCAGGCCGGCGCCGTCGTGCTGCACGCCGACCCGGACCGCCCGCCGGCCAGCGCCGAACTCGCCGCCGCCGTCCGCCGGGCGGGCGCCCGGGAGGTCGTCCTGCTGCTCAACGACCCCGAGCTGCGGGCCGCCGCCGGGGCCGCCGCCGACCAGCTGCGCGAGGAGGGGGTGCGGATCGCCGTCCTGCCCACCCGGTCACCGGTCCAGGGGCTGGCCGCCCTCGCCGTGCACGAGGCCGGCCGCCGGTTCGACGAGGACGTGGTCGCCATGACCTCGGCGGCCGGCGCCACCCGGTACGCCGAGCTCGCCGTCGCCGAGGGCGAGTCCTGGACGATGGCCGGGGTCTGCCAGGCCGGGGACGTGCTCGGGCTGATCGACGGGGACGTGGTGGTGATCGGGGCCGCCCCGGCCGAGGTCGGCGCCAGCGTGCTCGATCGGATGCTCGGCGCGGGCGGCGAACTCGTCACCCTGATCCTCGGCGACGGCGCGGACGAGGAGCTGGCCGACCGGCTGGTGGCGCACGCCCGGCACCGGCGGCCGGAGGTCGACGCGGTGGTCTTCCACGGCGGGCAGGAGTCCGCGCCGCTGCTCATCGGCGTGGAGTAGCGGTCCGGGCGGCGGGCGCCGCGGTCCGGCCGGGGCGCCGGGCAGCGGGTGGCGCCCGGAATGTCGGTCCGGTGGTGTAAACAAGGGCCTGATGGGCGCTCTCGATGAACCACTGACCAAGCTCGTCGGCGACCGTACCGCCAAGGTGCTCGCCGACAGCCTCAAGCTGCGCACGGTCGGGGACCTGCTGCACCACTATCCGCGCCGCTACGTCGAGCGCGGCCAGCTCACCAGCCTGGACGAGCTGGAGATCGACGAGCACGTCACCGTGCTGGCCCGGATCGAGAAGGTCACCCTGATCCCGTTCCGCGGCCGCAAGGGGGACCGCCTGGAGGTGGTCGTCACCGACGGCCGCAGCCGGCTCTCGCTGGTCTTCTTCAACCAGGGCTGGCGGCAGAAGGAGCTCCGCACCGGCGCCCAGGGCCTGTTCGCCGGCAAGGTCGGCGTCTTCAACCGCACCCGCCAGCTGGTCTCGCCGGACTACCAACTGCTCGACGAGGACACCGGGTCGGACGCGGCGCAGCAGTTCGCCGGCCGGCTGATCCCGGTCTACGGCGCCAGCGCCCAGATGCCCAGCTGGAAGCTCTCCCTCTGCGTCGAGACCGCCCTCACCAAGCACCTCTCCGACGTCGGCGAGCCGCTGCCCGCGGAGCTGCGCGAGCGGCACGAACTGATCCCGCTGCCCGAGGCGCTGGAGCTGATCCACCGCCCGCGCGGCCAGGCCGACCGCGAGCGCGCCCAGAGCCGGCTCCGCTGGGACGAGGCCTTCGTCCTCCAGGTCGCGCTCGCGCAGCGCCGGGCCGCCGACTCCGCCCTGCCGGCCAAGCCCCGCGAGCCCCGGGCCGGCGGCCTCCTGGACGCCTTCGACGCCCGGCTCCCGTTCACCCTCACCGACGGCCAGTTGAAGGTCTCCGCCGAGATCGCCGCGGACCTGGCCACCGAACACCCGATGCACCGGCTGCTCCAGGGCGAGGTCGGCTCCGGCAAGACGCTCGTCGCGCTGCGCGCCATGCTCGCGGTGGTCGACGCGGGCGGCCAGGCCGCCCTGCTGGCGCCCACCGAGGTGCTGGCGCAGCAGCACCACCGGTCGATCGTGGAGATGATGGGGGACCTGGCCGAGGGCGGCCTGCTGGGCGGCTCGGACCTCGGCACCCGGGTGGTGCTGCTGACCGGCTCGATGGGCGTCCCGGCCCGCCGCCAGGCGATGCTCGACATGGCCTGCGGGGACGCGGGCATCGCGATCGGCACCCACGCGCTGATCGAGGACAAGGTGCAGTTCCAGGACCTCGGCCTGGTCGTGGTGGACGAGCAGCACCGCTTCGGCGTCGAGCAGCGGGACGCGCTGCGCGCCAAGGGCGAGCAGCCGCCGCACCTGCTGGTGATGACGGCCACGCCGATCCCGCGCACCGTCGCGATGACCGTCTTCGGGGACTTGGAGACGTCGGTGCTGGACCAGTTGCCGGCCGGCCGCTCGCCGATCTCCACCCATGTCGTCCCGGCCCTGGAGAAGCCCAACTTCCTGGCGCGGGCCTGGGAGCGGGTCCGCGAGGAGGTGGCCAAGGGCCACCAGGCGTACGTGGTCTGCCCCCGGATCGGGGACGAGGAGCCCGCCCCCGACGCCAAGCGGAAGCGCCGGCCGGTCCCGGCCGAGGACTTGGAGGAGCTCACCGGCGCGGAGCCCGACGCGGGCGCCGGGAGCGACGACCGGCGCCCCCCGCTGTCGGTCGTCGAGACCGCCGAGAAGCTGCTGAAGGGCCCGCTGGCCGGGCTGCGGGTGGAGATCCTGCACGGCCGGCTGGCGCCCGACGCCAAGGACGAGGTGATGCGCCGGTTCGCGGCCGGCGCGGTGGACGTCCTGGTGGCGACCACGGTGATCGAGGTCGGGGTCAACGTCCCCAACTCCACCGCGATGGTGATCATGGACGCCGACCGCTTCGGCGTCTCCCAGCTGCACCAGTTGCGCGGCCGGGTCGGGCGCGGCAGCGCCGCCGGCCTCTGCCTGCTGGTCAGCGACATGCCGGCGGGCAGTCCGGCCCGGGCCCGGCTGGACGCGGTGGCCGCCACCCTGGACGGCTTCGAGCTGTCCCGGATCGACCTCGAACAGCGGCGCGAGGGCGATGTGCTGGGCCAGGCGCAGTCCGGGGTGAAGTCCTCGCTGAAGGTGCTCTCCGTACTGGAGGACGAGGAGGTCATCGTGACCGCCCGGGCCGAGGCCACCCGGCTGGTCGCCGAGGACCCGGAGCTGGCCGCCCACCCGGACCTGCGCACCGCGCTGGAGAGCCTGCTGGACGCCGACCGCGCGGAGTACCTGGAGAAGGGCTGAGCCCCCGGGGGCCCGGCCGGCGGGCCGGTGCCCGGGCCGCCCGTGCGGGCTGACCGTCGGGGCCGACCGCCAGGGCCGATTGTCAGACCCCCGCGAGAGAATGTAGTTGTTCAGGACGCACCCTCAAGGTGCGTACCTGGCACGACACTTGGGGGTCCTGCCATGGCATTCCGTCATCTCAACGAGCTCCCGCTCGGCGACAAGGTCTTCCGGATCGAACTCGCCAGCGACGACGACCGCGAGGTCACCCTCACCCTGACCGGCTGGCGCGAGGGGGCGGCCGCCGCGCCGCTCGCCTCGGGCAAGCTCCGCCTGCCGGTCGAGGACGTCGCCTCGCTGCGGATCGCGCTCAACCGCGCGCTCCGGGCCCTGGCGATCGTCGCCGACGTCTCCGAGCCCATCCCCGACCGTGACGTGCTGCGCGAGCTCTACCCCGGACACGGCGCCCCCTGGGTGCCGCAGCACGAGGAGGAGCTGGTCCGGCGGTTCCACGACAGCGAGACCGTCGCCCGGATCGCCGCCCGCTTCGGCCGCACCCCCGACTCCGTCCGCACCAAGCTGCGCGAGCTCGGGCACGACCCGCGCCGCCCCGAGTTCTGCCCGCCCGACGGCTGCCTCTCGTGGTCCCGCTACGCCTCGCCGGCGCTGCTCGGCGCGGCGATCCCGCCCCAGTCGACGGCGGCCGACGCGAGCTGATCCCGCGGCCTCGCCGCGACCTTCGCCGCAGCCCTCCGCCGGGGCTGCGGCGAGGGGTTCGGGGCGGCCCTTCGGGTGGGAGCCGTATAGCGTGGTCGGGCAGCGACGAAAGGACCTCCCACCACCATGACCCGCGTCATCGCCGGGGCGGCCGGCGGCCGCCGGCTGGCCGTACCGCCCGGCCGGAGCACCCGCCCGACCTCCGACAAGGCCCGCGAGGCGATGTTCTCCACGCTGGAGGCCCTGCGCGGCACCCTGCACGGGGCCCGGATGCTCGACCTGTTCGGCGGATCGGGCGCGGTCGGCCTGGAGGCGCTGTCCCGCGGCGCCGAGCACGTCCTGCTGGTCGAGGCCGACGGCCAGGCGGCCCGGGTGATCCGGGAGAACGTCCGGACGATCGACCTGCCGGGCGCGGTGGTGGTGGCCTCCCGGGCCGAGAAGGTGATCGCGGGACCGCCCCCGGAGACCCCGTACGACCTGGTCTTCCTCGATCCGCCGTACGTCGTCACCGACGACGAGGTGCGCGAGATGCTGATCACACTCCTGGCCGGGGGCTGGCTCGCGGCCGACGCACTCGTCACCGTGGAGCGCAGCACCCGAGGCGGCGAGTTCGGCTGGCCCGAAGGCTTCGAGGTACTGCGCTCGCGCCGCTACGGCGAGGGCACGCTCTGGTACGGTCGCGCCGCCGCCGAGGGCCGCCCACACTCGTAGCGGGCCGAGGCCCGCAGGACCCGTCACCCCACGAGGGAGCATCCACGCCATGCGCCGCGCCGTCTGCCCCGGATCGTTCGACCCGATCACCAACGGTCATCTCGACATCATCGAGCGGGCCTCGAAGCTGTACGACGTGGTGCACGTCGCGGTGGCGGTGAACCGGAACAAGCAGGGCATGTTCACCATCGAGGAGCGGATCGCGCTGATCGAGGAGACCACCGCCAAGTACGGGAACATCGTGGTCGAGTCGCACCTCGGCCTGTTGGTGGACTTCTGCCGGGAGCGCGGCATCCCCGCGATCGTCAAGGGCCTGCGGGCCGTCAGCGACTTCGACTACGAGCTGCAGATGGCCCAGATGAACCACGGGCTGAGCGGGGTCGAGACGCTCTTCCTGCCGACCTCGCCGACGTACAGCTTCCTGTCGTCGACGCTGGTCAAGGAGGTCGCCTCGTACGGGGGCGACGTCTCGCACCTGCTGCCGGAGACGGTGCACCGCCGGCTGGTCGAGCGGATCGCGCAGCGGAAGGCCCAGTAGCCGCCGGGCCGGAGCCGGGCCGGTCCGTTTCTGCCGATTCGTCACCAGTTGTCCGGGGGCCGGTCCGGCCGCCCGGTCCGGGCGTTGTGACCTCGCCCCGCCGTGGCCGTAAAGTCTGTGTTCCTGCCCTGCGGTGAGGTCCACCGCGCCGGGCCTGCCTCCGCCGGACCGTCGGCGGCACACGGAAAGACGAAGCCCCGTGGACGTGCAGAACAAGGTCGACGAGATCGTCGCGGCCGTCGAGAACGCCCGCTCGATGCCCATGTCGGCCTCCTGCGTGGTGAACCGAGCCGAACTGGTCGGCCTGCTCCAGGACCTCAGGGCGGCACTGCCCGCCGAGCTGGCCCAGGCCCAGTCGGTGATGGCCGACCACGAGCAGGTGGTCGCCGGCGCCGAGGCGGAGGCCGAGCGGATCATCCAGGGCGCGCACGCCGAGCGCGGCTCGCTGATCTCCGACACCGAAGTGGTCCGCCGGGCCCAGGCCGAGGCGGACCGCATCCTCGCGGAGGCGCGTGCCGAGGTCGAGACCAAGCGCGCCGAGGCCGACGACTACGTGGACAGCAAGCTCGCCAACTTCGAGGTCGTGCTGACCAAGACGCTCGGCGCGGTCGGCCGCGGCCGGACGAAGCTGCGCGGCGACTCCAGCGTCTTCGAGACCCCGTACGAGGGCGAGACCGACGGCGAGGAGTTCCGGCCGCAGCCGCGGATCACCCCGAGCCCCGAGGTCGACGAGTACGTCGATGTGAAGCTCGCCACCCTGGAGAACGTCCTCAGCGCGACGCTGGAGGCGGTCGGCAAGGGCCGCGACAAGCTGCTCGGCAAGGCCCCGATCGACGAGCTGGGGGCCTACCTGGCCGCCGCCGACGAGGCCCAGCAGGCCAAGAACCGCGCCGAGGCGGTGGCGGCGGGCTTCGCCACCGACGCCGACGGCGAGGAGGTGCCGTGGTACCGCGAGGAGGTGCCGCAGCAGCAGACCTGGCCGGAGCAGACCCCGGCCGCGGCCGGCTGGCAGGCGCCCGGAGTCGACCAGTACGCCGCCGCGCAACAGCCGGGCGGCCAGTACGCCGAGGTGTACGGCGGCGGCTTCGACCCGGCGGGCCAGGGCGATCCGTACGGCGGCCAGTACGGGTACGGGCAGCAGCAGCAGCAACACCAGCAGCAGCAGCACCAGCAGCAGGGGTACCCGGCCGCGCAGGAGCAGGGCGGCTACGGCTATCCGCAGCAGCAGCAGGGCTACGCGGCGCAGCAGTACGACGCCTACGGCTACCCGCAGCAGCCCGCCAACCCGCCGGCCGTCCCGCAGCAGCCGGGCCTGGACGAGACCAGCTTCTTCGACACCAGCATGATCGACATGACCAGGCTCCGGGAGCTCGGCGGCCGCTGAGCCCGCTCGCCCTCCGTGGGCGAAGTTGGGCCTGGCGGGAGACTCCGGTAGTCTGACCACTCCGGCCTCTCCGTGTCGGGCCGTCGGTCTGCCCGCGCATCGTCCGGTGAGCAGCACCGCGCATCAGTTTTCTCAGGAAGTCAGGACACCTTGAACCGCCTCGACCACCGCGACCCACTCGTGTTCGACACGCACGAGCTCGGCCGTCGCCCGGGCTCGCTGCGCAAGGTGTCCCGCACCCTGGAGGCCCCCGAGGGCCTCGGGATCATCGATGTGATCGGTGTCCCGGAGAAGAGCGAACTGCGGCTGGAGCTCCGCCTGGAGTCGGTGGTCGAGGGCGTGCTGGTGACCGGCACCGCCGAGGCCGTGATCGAGGGCGAGTGCGTGCGGTGCCTGGAGCCCGTCGAGGACGACCTCGACGTGGACTTCCAGGAGCTGTACTACTACCCGGAGTCCGACGAGCGTCACCGTGCCCGCACCGCCGGGACGGACGACCTCGACGAGGACTCGGAAGATGAGACTTACCGTCTGGAGGGCGACTTCTTCGACCTCCAGCCGGTGCTGCGTGACGCGGTGGTGCTCGCACTGCCGCTGCAGCCGGTGTGCCAGGAAGACTGCCTGGGCCTGTGCTCCGAGTGCGGAGCGCGCCTGAGCGACGACCCGGCGCACCACCACGACGCCGCCGACCCCAGGTGGGCGGCTCTGCAGGGACTCTCCGCCGCCCCCGGCGACGAGGGTGACGGAATCAAGAACAGCGACACCCGTGAGGGTGCCGCCGAGAACCAGGAGAAGTAGCCGTGGCTGTTCCGAAGCGGAAGATGTCGCGCAGCAACACGCGCCACCGCCGTTCCAACTGGAAGGCCGTCGTTCCGGCCCTCGTGGCGTGCGACAGCTGCCACGAGCCGAAGCTCGGCCACATCGCGTGCCCGAGCTGCGGCACGTACAACCGTCGCCAGGTCCTCTCGGTCTGATCGGCGGGGTGTACGGATCGATGTCGGACAGTAACTCTTCCCGCAAGGCGACCATCGCCCCGAAGGCTTCTTCGGGCGGCGGAAAGGCCGGCGGGCCGGCTTCGACCGAATACGACGTCCTGGAAGGGCGCCTCGGGTACACGCTCGAGCGCGCCCTTCTGGTGCGTGCCCTGACCCACCGCTCGTTCGCGTACGAGAACGGCGGGCTGCCCACCAACGAGCGCCTGGAGTTCCTCGGCGACTCGGTGCTGGGCCTGGTGGTGACCGACACCCTCTACCGCGTCCACCCGGACGTCCCGGAGGGCACGCTCGCCAAGCTGCGCGCCGCGGTGGTCAATTCCCGCGCGCTCGCCGACGTCGGCCGTGGCCTGGAGCTCGGGACGTTCATCCGGCTCGGCAAGGGCGAGGAGGGCACCGGAGGCCGCGACAAGTCGTCGATCCTCGCCGACACCGTCGAGGCCGTGATCGGCGCCGTCTACCTGGACCAGGGCCTGGACGCGGCCACCGAGTTCGTCCACCGCCTCTTCGACCCGCTGATCGAGGAGTCCTCCCAGCTGGGCGCGGGCCTGGACTGGAAGACCAGCCTCCAGGAGCTCACCGCCTCGGTGGGCATCGGGGTGCCGGAGTACGTGGTCGAGGAGTCCGGTCCCGACCACGAGAAGACTTTCACCGCCGCGGCCCGGGTGGCCGGCGAGGACTTCGGCAGCGGCGTCGGCCGCTCGAAGAAGGAAGCCGAGCAGAAGGCCGCGGAGAGCGCCTGGCGGGCGATCAAGGAGAAGTACGCCGACCGCCTGCCCGCCGGCGCCTGAGCACGCAGTACTCTTCCTCCTGCATGTTTCAGTCGCAGGAGGCTTGTTTCCCGTGCCCGAACTCCCCGAGGTAGAGGTCGTCCGCCGAGGTCTGGCGAACTGGGTCGCCGGGCGGACCGTCGCCGCCGTCGACGTGCTGCACCCGCGGGCGGTGCGCCGCCAGCCGGCCGGTGCGGCCGACTTCACCGCGCGGCTGACCGGGGCCACGCTCGGCGCCGCGCAGCGTCGCGGCAAGTACCTCTGGGTGCCGCTGTCCACCGCGGCCGACGGCTCGCCGGTCGGCGGGTTCTCGCTGATCGGTCACCTGGGGATGAGCGGCCAACTGCTCGTCCAGGACCCGTCGGTGCCCGACGAGAAGCACCTGCGGGTACGGCTGCGGTTCACCGACGGCGGCCGGGAGTTGCGCTTCGTCGACCAGCGGACCTTCGGCGGGCTGGCCGTCGAGGAGGCCGAGGAGGGTGACCCGGAGGGCACCCCGCTCTCCATCGCGCACATCGCCCGGGACCCGCTCGACCCCCGCTTCGACGACGCCGCCTTCGTGGCCGCGCTACGGGCCAGGCGCACCACGGTCAAGCGGGCGCTGCTGGACCAGACGCTGATCAGCGGGGTCGGCAACATCTACGCGGACGAGGCGCTCTGGCGCTCCCGGCTGCACTACGACCGCCCGACCACGGCGCTGACCCGTCCGCAGGCCGCAGTCCTGCTGGCCCACGCGCGGGACGTGATGACGGCCGCCCTCGCGGTCGGCGGCACCAGCTTCGACAGCCTCTACGTCAACGTGAACGGCGAGAGCGGGTACTTCTCCCGGGACCTCGACGCCTACGGCCGCGAGGACGAGCCGTGCCGCCGCTGCGGCACCCCGATCCGCCGGGCCGCCTGGATGAACCGCTCCAGTTACTTCTGCCCCCGCTGCCAGCGCGTCCCGCGCGCCCGCAGCGGGGCCTGAGCCCGAGCGGCCCCGCCCGGGGCCGCCCGGCGCTACCGCTTGGTGAGCTCGGGCTGCGGCTGGGACCCGGCCGAACCGTGGGCGTCCTGGCCGAAGTAGGCGACGCCGACCGCCGAGACCACGGCGAGCAGGAAGCCGACCGCGCCGAGCCAGGCCAGGCCCTCCTTGGAGGAGTCGCCGAGCCAGAGGACGCCGACGGCGCCGGGCAGCACCGTCTCACCGACCACCAGGGCGGCGGTCGCGCCGTTCACCGAGCCGATCTGCAGGGCCACGGTGTGCACGTACATCCCGCCGATGCCGCCGACCAGGATCGCGTACAGGGCGGGGTCGGAGAGCAGCGCGCCGAGGTCGAACGGCTCGACGCCGTTGAGGATCCGCACGCCGACGCCGAGCGCGCCGAAGCCGAGGCCGGAGAGCAGGCCGGCGACGATCGCGCCGTTGGCGCCCATCCGCCGCACCAGCAGGGCGCCGCCGACCAGCAGCACGGTGGTGATCAGCAGCAGCCACCAGTGGAAGGACATCTCCACGTGGTGGCCGCCCTCCGGCCCGGCGGAGACGGCCAGCAGCACCAGCGCCGAGCAGAGCACGCCGATCGACGCCCACTCCAGCTGCTTGAGCCGGAGGCCGAGCAGCTTGATGCTCAGCACCGCGGTGATCACCAGATTGGCGCTGATGATGGTCTGGGAGAGGAACAGCGGCAGCAGTCGCGCGGCCAGGGCGCCGAGTCCGAACCCGATGAAGTCGAGGACGGTGCCCAGGATGAACTCCCAGGTGACGGCGGCCTTCGCGGTGGAGGCGAGGCTGGGCCCGCCGTGTGCGGTGACCCCGGCCGAGCCGCTGCCCGCGGCGGCGGCCTCCTCCCGGGCGGAGCGACGTGATCCGACGGCCTGCAGGACCGAACCGGTGCCGTAGCAGGCGGAGGCCGCCACGGCGGTGACGAGGCCGATGAACACCCAGATGCTCCGATCGGGAGAAGAGGTCAGGAGTAGGTGAGGGGGCCGAGGCCCGGCCACCACTATGCCTGGTCGGGGGAGAGGGTCCGATCGGCCGTCGAGCGCTCCTCGACCACCCGTGGACCCGCCGGGACGGACGACCGGGCCGACGGCCGGGTTCCCGCCGCGGCCCGTCTCCGGGGCGGCCGGGGGAAACATCATCCGCGAGGAGGGGAGCGACCCCGGCGGACGGTGGGGGTGCGCGGGGCCGCCCGTACGCGAAGGGGATGCCCTGTCGACGTGGCGGGAGGGGTAGCGTCGATGGCATGAGAACCCTCGCTCGACGACGCTCCCGGAGCGCCGGGCTGTCGGCCCTGGTGGCGCTGCTGCTCGGGCTGCTGCTCGTGCTGGCCCCGGCGGCCGCCGCGGCCGGCGGGCTGGACGACGCCACCGCCGCGCTCAAGCAGGGCCGGGTCTACGTCGACCCGGCGATGACCGGCCGGTTCAGCCAGGGCCAGGCCGACGCCCTGACCGAGAAGATCCGCAAGGCCGACAAGCCGATCTTCATCGCGGTGGTCCCGGCGGCGGACCCGTACGGCGCGAGCACGGTCTTCTCCGACCTGCGGACCAAGGTCGGCATCACCGGTGTCTACGGCATCTGGCGCGGTGACCGGTTCCTGGCCCAGTCCGACAAGGAGGCGCTGCCCACCGCGAGCGCCGAGCGCATCGCGGGCGCGTCCGCGCGCTCGCACCCGGGCGACGTCGACGCGACCCTGAACGACTTCGTCGACACCACCGCGCCCCAGGTGAAGGGGCACGGGGTGAACAGCGGCTCCGGCGGCTTCTCGGTGGCGGCGGTCGTCGTGCCGCTGGCCCTGCTGGCGCTGGCCGGCGCCGGGGTGTTCCTGCTCTTCCGCCGCTCGAAGAAGCGCAAGCAGGAGCGGCGCCGGGCCGAACTGGCGCAGCTGCGCCGGGTGGTGGACGAGGACATCACCGCGTTCGGCGAGGAGCTGGACCGGCTCGACTTCAGCCCGGGCGCCCCGGACGCCGACGACGTCCAGCGGGCCGACTACACGCACGCCCTGGACTCCTACGAGCGGGCCAAGCGCAGCATGGACGAGGCGAAGGGGCCGGAGGACGTCAAGCCGGTCACCGAGGCACTGGAGGACGGCCGGTTCGCGCTGGCCACACTGGACGCCCGGCGCGCGAAGCGGCCGCTGCCCGAGCGCCGGCCGCCGTGCTTCTTCGACCCGCGGCACGGCCCGTCCGTGCGGGACGCCGACTGGGCACCGGCCGGCGGCGCGGCGCGCACCGTCCCGGTCTGCCGGGCGGACGCCGAACGGCTGGCCACCGGGCAGGACCCGGAGGTCCGGACCGTGCCGACCGAGCACGGCCCGCAGCCGTACTGGAACGCCGGCCCGGCGTACGGCCCCTGGGCGGGCGGCTACTTCGGCGGCTTCGGCGGCGGCGGGCTGCTGCCCGGCCTGCTGGTCGGCACCATGCTCGGCTCGATGATGAGCTCCCCGGCCTACGGGGCCGGCTACGACGGCGG
Organism: Kitasatospora sp. NPDC059973; assembly: GCF_042737525.1. Lineage (NCBI taxonomy): Bacteria > Bacillati > Actinomycetota > Actinomycetes > Kitasatosporales > Streptomycetaceae > Kitasatospora > Kitasatospora sp. NPDC059973. Next base: position 40,797 of record NZ_JBHWUI010000063.1, read on the forward strand.
CTCCGGCTACGAGGGCGGCGACTTCTCCGGCGCCGACTTCGATTCCGGTGACTTCGACGGCGGCTTCGACGGTGGCGGCGGGGGCGACTTCGGCGGCGGTGGCGGCTTCGACGGTGGCGGCGGTGACTTCGGCGGGGGCTTCTGACCCCGGCGGTGTGACGACCGGGCCCGCGGCCCGCCGGTGGACGGCGGGGACCGCGGGCCCTGCCGGTGGTGCACCCGAGGAGGTTTGAGAACGCAACCCTGTGTGGCAGGCTGGTGGTGTGACCTCCCACACGCCTTCGGCCCCGCCCGCACTCCCCGGCCGGCCCTGCTCGATCGCCGCCGCGCTCCACGTGGTCGGCGAGAAGTGGGCCCTGCTCGCCGTCCGCGAGCTGTTCTACGGCAACCACCGCTTCGACCGGATCGCCCGCAACACCGGCGCTCCGCGCGACCGGCTCACCGCCCGGCTGCGCGCGCTGGAGGAGGCGGGCGTGGTCGAGCGCCGCGCCTACAGCGAGCGGCCGCCGCGCTACGAGTACCACCTGACCGAGGCCGGCCGCGACCTCGCCCCGCTCACCCACGCCCTGCTCGGCTGGGGCGACCGCTGGCTGCTCCCCGAGCCGCCGGTGAGCTTCGAGCACGGTCCCGAGGGACACGAGCCGCACCCGTACGACCCGGCCTGGGTCTGCCGCACCTGCGGCGAGGAGGGCCGGCGCGGGGACCTCCGGGCGGAGATCCACAGCCCGGACTGGACGATGGCCGGCCCCACGGCGCCGTAGCGCGGCCCGCGATCCGGCCCGATAGGGTCGGGGCCATGCACGGTCGCGACGCCCACAGTGATGAACCGGTCCGGGTGACCGCCTGGGTGCGGGGCAAGGTCCAGCAGGTCGGCTTCCGGTGGTGGACCAGGGCGCGGGCGCTGGAGATCGGGCTGACCGGCTATGCCAGCAACCTCGGCGACGGCCGGGTGCAGGTGGTGGCCGAGGGACTCGCGGCCGACTGCGAGCATCTGCTGGCGCTGCTGCGCGGCCCGGACACGCCCGGCCGCGTCAGCGGGGTGACGGAGATCTGGACGGCCGTCGGAACCGGCTACCCGGGTTTCGAGATCCGCTGACCGGGGCCCCGCGCGCCGTGGCGGACGGGCCGGGGCCCGCCCCCGTGAAATGATCGGCGGCCTTCGGTGTCATACGGTTGCCATCTGGGCAGACTCGTGGTTGACTCCGCATCGAACGATGATCCACGAGCGACTGGTGGACCGGCCCGAGATCCCCCTGGTGTGACCACACCGCCAGGCAGGTGACAGGGGCGCGGTAGCGTGCGGTGATCGTGTTGACCCTTTCCGTCTTTGGTGAGACGCTGGAAGCCCGCGCACACGACCGCGTTTACCCGGTAGGCGCACGCCCTCGTGAGCCCAGCTCACGGTGGTTGTGCCGTAGTGCCCAGCCAGCACTGCCGGTGGCGCGACGCGCGTGCGTCCCCTTCCCCCTAGACCTGTACCGTTCCGGTTCGGTCACTCAGCGTGGAGGACCATTCATCATGGCAAAGGCGCTTCTCGGGTACGTCGGCGGCCCCGACCCGCGAATGCTCACCGAGGTGCGACGGCTTCAGCAGCGTGTCCAGGATCTTGAGTCCGAGCTCCTTCGGATGCAGGCCGAGAACGACGCGCTCACCGCTGTCGCTGACGAGCACTCGCTGCTCAACAGCATCGATCTGGATCAGCGGGAGCCGGCTCTCACCTGAGTCCCGCCCGGTCCTCGCAGATCGACGCAGCAGTGCACTGAGCCGCCCCGATAAGGGACGCAGCTTGCAAGGGGCGCCCTGAGTGGCGTCCCTTCGTCGTGTCCGGGCGCCGTCGGCGCCGGTCCGTCCGGATACAGTCGCCGCTGGGGCCCTGGCGAGCGACGAGGAGACCGGCGCGTGCACCTGAAGAGTCTGACCCTGCGCGGGTTCAAGTCCTTCGCCTCCGCCACCACCCTGCGGTTCGAGCCCGGGATCACCTGCGTGGTCGGTCCCAACGGCTCCGGCAAGTCCAACGTCGTCGACGCGCTCTCCTGGGTGATGGGGGAGCAGGGCGCCAAGTCGCTGCGCGGCGGCAAGATGGAGGACGTCATCTTCGCCGGGACGAGCGGGCGCGCCCCGCTCGGCCGCGCCGAGGTCAGCCTCACCATCGACAACTCCGACGGCGCGCTGCCGATCGAGTACGCCGAGGTGACCATCACCCGGACGATGTTCCGCAACGGCGGCAGCGAGTACGCGCTCAACGGCGACACCTGCCGGCTGCTGGACATCCAGGAGCTGCTCTCCGACTCCGGCATCGGCCGCGAGATGCACGTCATCGTCGGGCAGGGACAGCTCGACTCCGTGCTGCACGCCGACCCGATGGGCCGCCGCGCCTTCATCGAGGAGGCGGCCGGCGTCCTCAAGCACCGCAAGCGCAAGGAGAAGGCGCTGCGGAAGCTGGACGCGATGCAGGTCAACCTCAACCGGGTGCAGGACCTGGTCGCCGAACTGCGGCGCCAGCTCGGACCGCTGGGCCGGCAGGCGAAGATCGCCCGGCGCGCGGCCGGCATCCAGGCCGAACTGCGCGACGCCCGGCTCCGGCTGCTCGCCGACGACCTGCTCGCGCTGCGCACCGCCGTCGAGGCCGAGGTCGCCGACGAACTGGCGCTGAAGCTGCGCCGCTCCACCGTCGAACAGGAGCTGTCCCGGGCGATCCAGCGGGAGGCCGTCCTGGAGGCGCAGGTCCAGCAGCTCGGTCCGGGCCTGGAGGCGGCCCGGCAGACCTGGTACCGGCTCTCCGCCCTGGCCGAGCGGACCCGCGGCACCGTCGGGCTGGCCGAGGCCGGCGCCCGGCACGCGGCCGCCGGGGGAGCGGTCGAGGAGCGGCGCGGCCGGGACCCGGAAGAGCTGGAGCGCGAGGCCGAGCACGTCCGGGAGGAGGAGGCCGCCCTGGCCGAGGCCCTGGAGGAGGCCCGGTACGCGCTCGCCGAGGCGGTCGAGTCCCGGGGTGAGCTGGAGCGGGAACTCGCGGCGGAGGAGCGGCGGTTGAAGGACGCCGCCCGGGCCATCGCGGACCGCCGCGAAGGGCTGGCCCGGCTGCAGGGGCAGGCCGCGGCCGCCCGGTCCAAAGCCGCCGCCGCCGAGGCCGAGATCGGCCGGCTCACCGAGGCCAGGGACGAGGCACTGCTGCGCGCCGAGGCCGCCCGGACCGCCTACGAGGAGCTGCGGGAGCAGGTCGACGCCTCGGCGGGGGACGGCGAACGGGCCGAGGCCGCCCACGAGGCGGCCCGCGCGCGGCTCGCCGCCGTCGAACGCGACCTGGTCGGTGCCCGCGAGGCCGCCGGCGCCGCCGAACGCGAGCGGGCCGGGCTGACCGCGCGGCACGACGCCCTGGCGC
>NZ_JBHWUI010000064.1:0-43466 GCF_042737525.1 Kitasatospora sp. NPDC059973
GCCTTGGGCCGGGCGCCGTTCGGGCGGGCCTCGGTGCCGGGGGCGGGCGCGGGGCCCGGCGCGACGGAGTCGGCCGGGGCGTCCGCGGCGCCGGCCGGGACGGCGGCGGGCTCCGCCGGGCCCTTCTTCTGGCGCGGCCGGAACCACGCGCCGGTGGACTCCGACTCGGAGGTCGCGGGCGGGATCTCCCACTCCGGCGGCAGGTTCGGCGGGGTGGCCGTCCGCGCGCCGCCGTCCATCACCCCGAGGACGGGGGAGGCGGACGCGGCGGAGCGGTGCCGGGGTCCGGCCGGCTCGGTGGCGGCCGGCGGGGCCTCCTCGCCCTGGCCGTCCTCGTTCTTGACGGTGCTGCGGACCACCACGGGCGGGATCGGGCGCGAGCCCGGGATGTTGATCCGGACCCGCGTGGTCAGCGTGGTCTCCGTCTTCGGGGCTTCGTCCTCCCCGGCCGACGCGGAGCCCGGGGCGGCACCGGCACCCGCGCGGTCGCCGCCGGGGAAACCCGGTGTGCCGTAGGGCGGGGTGCCCGACGGGTAGGCGTCCGGGCCCGTCCGCCGAGGCGTCGGGTGGGCGTTGTCAGATTCGCGGCTGCTCAATGCTGCTCTGCTCCGGGTTCGCGGGCGGGCCGTGCGGCGCGACCGCGGTTCGTGGTCGCCGGGCCTGGCGGGCGGCGGTGGGGTACGGGCGTTCTGCGGCACCACCATACTGGGAAGAACTGACCGGTGAACCGGTTCGGATAGAACCTGATACGTCCGGTTCCTCCGGTATGAGAGTACGGCTGTGTGGTCCTGACTGCGCGTCGTACGCGGTACCGTACGCGGGCCGCCGGGGCGGTCAGCGCGGCGGGCCGGGCACTCCGGGGAACCAGCTCGTCCGGGTCGGCAGGGTGGCGCAGATCACGCCCAGGATCGAGCCCGCGAACAGCCAGGCGAGCGACGTGGCGTTGGTCCAGAGCACGTTGTCGCCCTCGGGCCGGGGGACCATCACCAGCAGCAGCGCCAGGAACCAGCCGGCCGCCGGCAGCGCGGCGCCGAGCCGGGTGCCGGTCACCCGCAGGCCCGCGTAGAACGTGGCGCCGGTGGCGGCGAGCGCCAGCAGGACTCCCACGGGCGGCCACAAGGCCTGCACAAATGCTCCGCAGACCGAGACCGCGACGCCCAGCAGGAAGAACAGGACATAGGCCGCGATCCGCCCGATCCGCGGGGGCTGCGGCTCGGCCAGCCGCTCGGCGCGGGTGCCGAGGACGGCCGCCGGGATCGAGCGGCGGCGGGCCTGCGGGGTGGCGGGCTCGGTCATCGGACACTCTCCTCGAAGGTGCTGTCCAGGCCGGCGAAGAGGTCGTCCTCCGGCAGCGGCCGTCCGGCCCGGCCGCGCACCAGCTGGTAGTACTCGGTGGCGACCAGCGGCTGGCCGAGGTCGTTGGAGAGCGTGAACCAGTCGCCGTGCACGGTGATCTGGGTGGCGTGGGCGGCCATCGCGGCCGCCTTGCGGTCGGCGTACGCGGCGCCGTCCAGCACGGTGGTGACCACGGCGTCGTCCACCACGCCGGGTACGTCGGAGGGGCTCGCGACGCCGGGCGACGGCGCCTTGGCGGCCGTCTCGGCCAGCCCCCGCTCGATTACCGACCGGGGCATCCGGTTCCAGTACACCTTGGCGATCCGCCAGGCCGGGCCCAGGTCGGGCCGGTACGCCGGGTCGGCGGCCAGTTCGTACGCGCGCATCGCCACCCGGTGCGCCTGGATGTGGTCCGGGTGCCCGTAGCCGCCGTCCTCGTCGTAGGTGACCAGGACCTGCGGCCGCACCTCGCGGACCACCGCGACCAGGTGGCCGGCCGCCTCGTCCACGTCCGCCCGCCAGAAGCAGCCGGGCACGTCGTTGTCGGGGACGCCCATCATCCCCGAGTCGCGGTAGCGGCCGGGGCCGCCGAGGAAGCGGAAATCGGCGACGCCGACGGCGCGCATGGCGTCGGTCAGCTCGCCGATCCGGTGGGGGCCGAGGGTGTCGTCCCGATCCGCCGTCAGGTGGGCCAGCTCCGGCGGGATCACCTCGCCACCCTCGCCGAGGGTGCAGGTCACCAGGGTGACCAGGGCGCCCTCGGCGGCGTACCTGGCCATCGTGGCGCCGTTGCCGATCGACTCGTCGTCGGGGTGGGCGTGCACCAGGAGCAGGCGGCGGCCGGTAGTCGCGGTCATGGGAGGAAGCCTAACGACCGCGTGCGGGGGGTCAGAGCTTCAGGCCGTTGATCATTCCGGCGAGGTTGCTGGTGACCTGGCTGATCGACGGCGCGATGGAGCTGGACGCCAGGTAGAAGCCGAGCAGCGCGCAGACGATCGCGTGCCCGAGCTTCAGGCCGGAGCGGCGGATCAGCACCACCACGATGACCAGCATCAGCATGGCTGCGGAGATGGACAAAGCCATGTCGGCTCACACCCCTTCTCGGGTGCGCCACCCCTCGGGGAGGGCGGCGGTCGGGACCGTGCGGGACTTGCGGTCGGGCGACCGGGGCCCGGGACGGGGCCTGACGATCACTCGTTGAACCAGTCATACCCGATGTGTGAGGGGCGTATTACGTTCAGTGAGGCTGCACGCGCCGGGGCATGGTGGCACAAATGGGGCGCATGGGCCGGTCGGAAGGGGTGTGGACCCCGTTCGGGGGGCCCGGTCGACGATGCTCCGAACGAGTGATCAAAATCCTCCGGGCGGGGGCGGGGGAACGTCGTAGGGTCTGGTGCCATGACCTCCCACACCCCTGCGGACACCTTCCCGCGGCAGTACGCGCGCACCCTGCGCTACACCGTCGGCGCCCCCCGGTCCTTCTCCGTCGCATCCGACGGCTCCCGGGTCGTCTTCCTGCGCTCCCTGCCCCGCCCCTCGGCCGGGGAGACCCCCCGCGCCGGCGACCGGGCCAACCGCCTCTGGACCCTCGACACCGCCACCGGCGAGGAGCGGATCGCGGCCGATCCGGTCGCCCTGCTCGGCGGCGGCGAGGAGGACCTCTCCCCGGCCGAGAAGGCCCGCCGCGAGCGCAGCCGCGAGGGCTCGGCCGGCATCGTCGGCTACTCCCTCGACGGCGCCGGCGCGCTGGCCGCCTTCGCCCTCTCCGGCCGCCTCTTCACGGCCGACCTGGTCGCCGGCGGCACCGTCGAACTGCCCGCCGAGGGCCCGGTGGTCGACCCCCGCCTCGCCCCGGACGGCGTCCACGTCGCCTACGCCAACACCGCCGGCGAGCTGCGGCTCACCCGCGCCGACGGGACGGCCGACCGGGCCCTCGCGCAGCCCGACGGCCCGGGCGTGACGTGGGGCCAGGCCGAGTTCATCGCCCAGGAGGAGATGAGCCGCGACCGCGGCTTCTGGTGGTCGCCGCAGAGCGACCGGCTGCTGGTCGAGCGGGCCGACGACACCCCGGTGCGCCGCTGGTGGATCGCCGACCCGGCCAACCCGGGCACCGAGCCCGCCGAGATCGCCTATCCCGCGGCCGGCACTGCCAACGCCGGAGTCGGGCTCTGGCTGATCGGCCTGGACGGCGGCCGGACGGAGGTCCGCTGGGACGACGCGGCCTTCCCGTACCTGGCCCGGGTGCACTGGTCGGCGGGCGGCGTGCCGCTGCTGCTCGTCCAGGCCCGCGACCAGCGCAGCCAGCGCATCCTCGGGGTGGACGTCGAGACCGGTGCCACCGAGGTGCTGTTCGAGGAGCACGACGACGCCTGGCTGGAGCTCTTCCAGGGCGTGCCCGCCTGGACGCCGGACGGCAAGCTGGTCCGGATCTCCGACGGTCCGGGCGAGGACGGCGTGCGGGCGCTGGTGATCGGCGACCAGACCGTCACCGGCGCCGACCTGCTGGTGCGCTCGGTGGTGGCGGTGACGGCCGAGGAGGTCTTCTTCACCGCCTCCGGCGGCGCCGGCGAGACCGACCCCGAGCCGGGCTGGATCGCGGTCGGCCGGATCAGCCACGACGGCAAGCGGCTCTCCTGGGAGGCCGCCAACGACCGGCCGTTCACCTCCGTCACGTCGGCGGTGCACGCGGCCGGCATCACCGTGCGGGCCACCGCCGAGCCCGACCTGCCGGGCACGCTGGTGCAGGTCGCCCGGGACCTCCCGGAGGGCGTGGTGGTCGACGTCGTCGCCACCGTCGCGTCCTACGCCGAGACGCCGGTGCTCACCGCGCGCCCGGTGTTCCGCTTCGCGGGCGAGCGCCGCATCCCCGCCGCGGTCTTCCTGCCCACCGGCTACGACCGCGAGCGGGACGGCCTGCTGCCCGTCCTGATGGACCCGTACGGCGGCCCGCACGGGCAGCGCGTCGTCCAGGCGCACAACCCGCACCTCAACTCGCAGTGGTTCGCCGACCAGGGCTTCGCGGTGGTCGTCGCCGACGGGCGCGGCACCCCCGGGCGCGGGCCGGCCTGGGAGAAGTCGATCGCCTTCGACTTCGCCGGCGCGACCCTGGACGACCAGGTGGACGCGGTGCGGGCGCTCGCCGAGGAGTTCCCGCTGGACCTCGGCCGGGTCGCCATCCGCGGCTGGTCGTACGGCGGCTACCTCGCGGCGCTCGCCGTGCTGCGCCGCCCGGACGTCTTCCACGCGGCCGTGGCCGGCGCCCCGGTGACCGAGTGGGAGCTGTACGACACCCACTACACCGAGCGCTACCTGGGCCACCCCGCCGAGCGGCCCGAGGTCTACGCGGCCAACTCGCTGACCGGCCACGCGGCCGGGCTGGAGCGCCCGCTGATGATCATCCACGGTCTGGCGGACGACAACGTGGTGGCCGCGCACACCCTGCGGCTCTCCTCGGCGCTGCTCGCGGCCGGCCGGCCGCACACCGTGCTGCCGCTCTCGGGCGTGACGCACATGACCCCGCAGGAGGAGGTCGCGGAGAACCTGCTGCTGCTCCAGGTCGACTTCGTGAAGAAGTCGCTCGGCCTCTGAGGCGGGCGGCTCCGAGGCTCAGCGGAGGGGGGTGGCCGTCAGGGCGCCGGGCCCCGCGGACGGGCGGTGCCGAGGCGCCCTCCGCTCCCCCCGGCCGCGGGTGCCCGCACGGGGTCGACAGGCCCGGCCCCGGTGGGGACGCCGCTCCCCCGGCACCGACAGACGGCGCGCGACCTGCGGCTTCGGTGGCCGGTACCCGTGACACGGGTACCGGCCACCGGCATGACATCCGTCATGCCGAAGGCACGACGGCGGCCACTGCCGCCGGGCCGGGGCCGCGCGGGACCCTGAGCTGGTGCGAACGACACCAGCAGGGGAGAGGACCGGGTCGATGGGTACCGAGGTGGCCGCCTTCCGGGGCGTGGGCAAGAGCTACGGACGGGTGCGGGCGGTGGACGGGCTCGACCTCGTGCTGCGGCCGGGCGAGACCGTCGCGCTGCTCGGCCCGAACGGCGCCGGCAAGTCCAGCAGCCTCGACCTGCTGCTCGGCCTGCGCGAGCCGGACCGCGGCAGCGTCACGCTGTTCGGCGGCGCCCCGCGGGCCGCGATCGCGGCCGGCCGGGTCGGCGCGATGCTGCAGAGCGGCGGGCTGATGGCGGACGTCAAGGTCCGCGAGCTGGTCGGGCTGGCCTGCGACGTCCACCCGCGCGGCCGGGCCGTCCGGGAGGTGCTCGTCGACGCCGGGATCACCGAGCTGGCCGAGCGGCGGGTCGACAGGCTCTCCGGCGGCCAGGAGCAGCGGGTGCGCTTCGCGCTGGCGATCGCCGGGGCCAACGACCTGATCGTGCTGGACGAGCCCACCACCGGCATGGACGTCTCGGTCCGCCGGTCGTTCTGGGCGAGCATGCGGGCGCAGGCCGACGCCGGGCGCACGGTGCTGTTCGCCACCCACTACCTGGAGGAGGCGGACTCGGTCGCCGACCGCGTCCTCGTGCTGCACCGGGGCCGCCTGATCGCGGACGGTACGTCCGCCGAGATCAAGGCGAAGGCCGGGGCCCGCCGGATCACCTTCGAGCTGCACGACGTGGACGGCCCGTTCGAGGAGGCGGCGCTGCGTCGCCTGCCGGGGGTGCTGGCCCTCGACGTCAGCGGCCGGGTCCCGGGGGTGCGGACCGTCCGGATCCGGACGGCGGACGCCGACGCGGCCGTCGCCGGGCTCTACCGGGCGGGTCTGTACCCGCGCGGGCTGGAGGTGACCGGCCTGGGCCTGGAGCAGGCCTTCCTGACCATCACCGGCGAGCAGGACACCGCCGACACCACCGAGTTCGCGACGGAGGCCGCCCGATGACCACGCTGATCCGGCTGGAGATCACGCGCACCCTGCGCAACAAGCGGTACGTGCTCTTCACGGTGCTCTACCCGGCGCTGATGTACTTCTTCTTCATCCACGCCTACGGCACCGACCAGGTGGCCGGCGGCCTGCCGGTGAAGACCTACTTCATGGTCTCGATGGCCACCTTCGGCGCGGTCGGCGCGGTGCTCACCGGCAGCGCGCAGCGGATCTCGCTGGAGCGCAGGAGCGGCTGGGTGCGCCAGCTGCGGCTGACGGCGCTGCCCGGCCGGGCGTACACCGTCGCCAAGATCGCCGCCGGCGCGGTCACGACGCTGCCCGCGATCCTGGTGGTCTTCGCGGTCGGGGCCGCCCAGGGCGTGCGGATGGGGGCCGCCGAGTGGGCCGGCCTGGCCGTGGCGCTCTGGCTGGGCAGCTTCGTCTTCGCGGCGCTCGGGGTGGCGCTCGGCTACGCGGCGGGGGCGGACTCGGTGCAGACCGTCGTGATGGTCACCTACATGGTGATGGCGCTGTTCGGCGGGACGTGGTTCCCGGTGACCGGCACGCTGCGGACGATCGCCCAGGTCAACCCGGTCTACCTGTACAACCGGCTGGCCGGCTTCACCCGGCCCGGACAGTCGCTGGACCTGGTCGCGGCCGGCGGTCTGGCCGGCTTCCTGGTGGTCTTCACCGCGGCCGCGGCCGTGCTGTACCGCCGGGACACCCGGCGGGCATGATGGCCACCATGTCCGACACGCCCCGCACCCACCGCACCGACGAGCCGGAGGCGGGGCCGGTGTCCTTCATGAACGTCCCCGGCGCCACCGTGGAGAACCGGCGGCAACTGCTGGTCAAGGTCAGCTGGATGCTGCTCTGGATGGTCTACCTGCTCTACCCGGTGGGCGACCTGCTCAAGGACGGGCACTCGCCCGCGGCGACGGTGGCCGGCTGGATCGCCCTGGTGGCGTTCGTCGGCTGCTACGTCAGCCTGGTGGTGTTCCGTTCGATGGCCGGCATGCGGCCGCTGGCCTGCCGGGTGGTGGTCGCGGCGATGATCGTGACGGCGGTCGTCACCTCCTTCGGCCTCGGCACCGCGTGGCTCACGTTCTTCACCTACGCCTCGGTCGCCGTGGCGATCATCGCGCCGGTGCGCTTCGCGCTCGCCGGGGTCGCCGCGATGGCCGGGCTGACCGTCGTGGTCGGGCTGCTCAGCCGGGCCGACCACGGGGACATCCCCACCATCGCGCTCACCGCCTTCCTCTCCGGGGCCGCCATGACCGGGCTGCAGCGCCTGGTCGCGACCATGCGGGAGCTGCGCGAGGCACGGGCCGCCGTCGCCCACCTCGCCGCCTCGGAGGAGCGGCTGCGGATGGCCCGGGACCTGCACGACCTGCTCGGGCACTCGCTGTCGCTGATCACGCTGAAGAGCGAGCTGGCCGGGCGCTTCATGGACGGCGGCAAGGAGGAGGCCGCACGGGCGCAGGTCGCCGACATCGAGAAGGTGGCCCGGCAGTCGCTGATCGACGTCCGGGAGGCGGTGACCGGCTTCCGCCGGCCCACCCTGCCGGTCGAACTCGCCGCCGCCCGGACGGCGCTGGCGGCCGCGCAGGTCACCCTGGAGGCGGCGCCGGAGCTGGTGGACGCCTGGCCCGGGCTGGCCAACGAGGAGGCCGGCGCGCTGGCCTGGGCGCTGCGCGAGGCGGTCACCAACATCGTCCGGCACGGCGAGGGGGCCACGGTCTGCACGGTGCGGGCGGACGAGACGTGGGAGGGCGGCGGCGAGCGGTACGCCGTCCTGGAGGTCTGCGACAACGGGGCCGGGCCGGGCAAGTCCGGGCCGGGCAACGGGCTCTCCGGGCTGGAGGAGCGGCTGGCGCTGGTCGGCGGCCGGCTGGAGACCGGCCCGGGCGACCGCGGCCGGGGGTTCCGGCTGCGCGCGCTGGTCCCGCTGCGCTCGGTCTCCGTCGTGTAGGGGCGCGGGCCTAAGGTCGTCGGCATGAGTGAGATGCGAAACGACGGTGCCCCGTCCGTCCGCGTGCTGCTGGCGGAGGATCAGGGGATGGTCCGGGAGGCGCTGGCCGCGCTGCTCGGGCTGGAGGGGGACATCGACGTGGTGGCCCAGGTGGGGCGCGGCGACGAGGTGGTGGACGCGGCGGTCGCCCACGACGTGCAGGTCGCGGTGCTGGACATCGAGATGCCCGGCATGACCGGGATCGAGGCCGCGGCGGAGCTGCGCCGGCTGCGGCCGCAGACCAGGGTCGTGATCGCGACCACCTTCGGCCGCCCCGGCTACCTGCGGCGGGCGATGGAGTCGGGGGCGGACGCCTTCCTGGTCAAGGACGCCCCGGCGGCCGAGCTGGCGGAGGCGATCCGCCGGGTGCTGCGCGGCGAGCGGGTGATCGACCCGGTGCTGGCCGCCGCCGCGCTCGCCGAGGGGGCGAACCCGCTGACGGCGCGCGAGCGGGACGTGCTCGCGGCCGCCGCGGACGGCGCCGTGAACGCCGAGATCGCCCGCCGGCTGCACCTGTCCGAGGGGACGGTGCGCAACTACCTCTCGATGGCGATCCAGAAGACCGAGGCCCGCAACCGCACCGAGGCGGTCCGGATCGCCCGCGAGAAGGGCTGGCTGTAGGCCCGGTGCGGACCGGACGGACGGGGTGCGGCCCGGCGGCGGTCAGTTGAGCCGGTGCCGGGCCGCCCGGGCCTCCAGGCGGACCTTCGCCGCGGTGTCCGGGTCGAAGGCGTCCAGGATCTCGGCGTAGGCGTCCATCTCGGCCGAGCCGCCGAGGAAGTCGCCGGTCCGCACCAGCAGTTCCGCCCGCTCCAGCCGGAGCTGGGCCGGGTGCCGGGGCAGCAGCAGGGAGAGTTCGGTGGCCCAGAGCTGGGTGCGGGCGTGCTCGGGGCGCTCGGCGGCCCAGGCGCGGATGTTGCCGAGCACCCGCAGCACGGTGTCCAGCGGCTGGGCCGGGGTGAGCAGTTCGGGCGAGAACGGGTGGCCGGCGGCCCGGACCAGGCCGGCCGCGTCCTCCAGGTCGAGCAGCCGCCCGCCGTGGAACGGGTCGGCCAGGACGTAGTCGTCCCCGCCGTCCGGGCCGCCGACCGCGACGATGAAGTGGCCCGGAAGCGCGATCCCGTGCACCGGCACGCCGGCCCGCCGGCCGACCGCGGTCCAGACCAGCGCGAGCATGATCGGCAGGCCGCGCCGGCGCCGCAGCACGTCGGGCAGCAGCGAGGACTCCAGCCGCCGGTAGTCGGACTGCCGCCCGTGGAACCGCTCCCGCCCGCCGAGCACGGCGGCCAGCAGCGCGGCCGTCTCCTCCGGCCCGGCCGGGGCCCGCTCGGCGACGGCGAGCCGGACGGCGGCGGCGTGCCGCTCCAGGGCCGCCTCGCAGGCGGCCAGCAGGGCCTCCAGGGTGGGCGGGTCCCGGGGGTCGTCCGGGTCCGGGACGGGGCTGTGTTCGGCGGCCGCGAGCAGGCAGAGCAGCACCGGATCGGGGTGCTCGGCCCGGGCCTCGGTCCGGAAGCGTGCTCGGCTCTGCTCGGTCACGGTGGCTGCGACGGCTTTCATGCGGGCGGACGGACAGGCGGAACGGAACTGACGGGTGGCACCGACGGGCGGGTGGGGCGGACGGACGTGGTGCCACGACCGCGCTACCCCTGGGGCAGGCGGGCGTAGTGGTAAGTGTGACTGGTCGTGAAGCCAAGTCCGTCATAGAGCGCGATCGCACCATCGTTCTCCGCCTCGACCTGGAGGTGGGCACCGGTCGCGCCCTCCTCGGCGGCCCGGGCGGCGAGCACCGCCATCAGCGTGGTGGCCAGGCCCGCACGGCGGGCGTACGGGGCGACCTCGATCGCGCCGAAGCAGGCCCACGGGCCGTCGATGACGCAGCGTCCGATGGCCAGCGGCGGTTGCCCGGGCGCGCCCGGCGCGGTGGCGAACCAGACCGACGGGCCGCCGTGGATCACCTGCCGCGCCGCCTCCTCCACCGCCGGGTCGCCGGTCACCCGCCGGTACAGCGACATCCACTCGGCGCCGGCCGTCCGGGCGAGCCGCACGCGCCGGTGGCCGGAGCCGAGCCGGGCCAGCGGGGCCAGCGGGGCGATCCGTACCAGCGTCGGCGAGTACGCCGCGCCCAGCCGGTCCAGCTCGCCGCGCAGGTCCTCGGGCGAGCCGGGCGTGCTGACCTCCACCCAGGCCGGCAGGCCGCGCGCCGCGTACCACCGCCGGACGGTCGCGAGCGCCTCGTCCAGGGGCAGGCCGGGGTCGCCGAGGGTCTGGACCGAGTTGGCCCGCCGGGTGAAGCCGGCGGACGCCCGCAGCGTCCACCCGCCGAGCGGCTCCTGCTCGACGGCGGGCCAGCCGCGCGCGGCGATCCGCTGGAGCTCCTCCGGCGGGGCGACGGGCAGCGCGGCCCGCCGGGCCGGGAAGAGCGGCACCACCTTGCCCGCGACCAGCAGCTTCTCCGCGAAGGTGACCGGAGCGCCGCGCCGCGGGGCGACGGTAAGCTCATGATCGTCCCAGGATGTGAGCACACCGATCACATCGCGGAATACCGGCCTGTCGTCCACGAACTCCGCGACACGCCGAACTGACACCCGTAGTCCCACGTCAGAGCGATCTATCCGGACCTCCGGACGGTCCTGGACCGGCCCGCCAGCCGCCATCTGGGCACCTCCTGTGCATTTGCGGTCTCCGACCCGCGATACTAGGGGCGGGCATCGACGACGCCGCGCTCACCCGCGCACGCGAGCAAACAGAATGGGCCGCCGAGCCCTTCCGAGGAGGAACGACAGCGTGACCTACGTCATCGCGCAGCCTTGTGTCGACGTCAAGGACAAGGCCTGCATCGAAGAGTGCCCGGTTGACTGCATCTACGAGGGCGAGCGATCGCTCTACATCCACCCGGATGAGTGTGTCGACTGCGGCGCTTGCGAGCCGGTCTGCCCGGTCGAGGCGATCTTCTACGAGGACGACACTCCGGAGGAGTGGAAGGACTACTACAAGGCGAACGTCGAGTTCTTCGACGACCTCGGTTCGCCCGGTGGCGCCTCGAAGCTCGGCCTGATCGAGCGCGACCACCCCTTCATCGCCGCTCTGCCGCCGCAGAACACCGACGAGCACTGAACGATCGGTGGCAACTGAGCTGTGAGTACCAAGAACAGCACGCACGCGCCGTTCCCGGGCCACCCGGGGGCGGCGCGCCGCGTTTCCGATCTCCTGCCGGTCTTCCCCTGGGACAAGCTGGAGCCGTACAAGAAGACGGCGCTGGCCCACCCCGGCGGGCTCTGCGACTTCTCGGTGGGCACCCCGGTCGACCCGGTTCCCGAGGTGATCCAGAAGGCGCTGGCCGCGGCCACCGACACGCCCGGCTACCCGACCGTCTGGGGCCCGCTGGAGCTGCGCGAGGCGATCGCCGGGTGGCTGCGCCGCCGGGTCGGCGCCGAGATCGGCCCGCAGGCCGTCCTGCCCACGGTCGGCTCCAAGGAGCTGGTGGCCTGGCTGCCGACCCAGCTCGGCCTCGGCCCCGGTGACCAGGTGGCCTACCCGCGGCTGGCCTACCCGACCTACGAGGTGGGCGCGCGGCTCTGCGGCGCGGAGCCGGTCGAGTACGACTCGGTGGACGAGCTGGACGGCTCGCGGGTCCGCCTGCTCTGGGTCAACTCGCCCTCCAACCCGACCGGCCGGGTGCTCGGCGCGGACGAGCTGCGCCGCGCGGTCGAGTGGGCCCGGGAGCACCGGGCGCTGCTGGTCAGCGACGAGTGCTACCTGGAGCTGGGCTGGGAGGCCGACCCGGCCTCCGTGCTGCACCCGGACGTCTGCGGCGCCGCCGACGACGGGACGCAGCACGAGGGCCTGCTGGCCGTCCACTCGCTGTCCAAGCGCTCCAACCTGGCGGGGTACCGCGCCTCCTTCGTGGCGGGCGACCCGGTGGTGGTCAAGGAGCTGCTGGGGGTGCGCAAGCACGGCGGGATGATCGTCCCGGCCCCGGTCCAGGCGGCGGTCGTCGCGGCGCTCGCCGACGACGCGCACGTGGCCGAGCAGCGCGGGCGCTACGCCGCCCGCCGGGCGGCCCTGCGCGCGGCGCTGGAGGCGTACGGCTTCCGGGTGGAGCACTCGGAGGCGAGCCTGTACCTGTGGGCGACCCAGGACCGGCCGTGCTGGGAGACGGTGGCCGAACTGGCCGGGCTGGGCATCCTGGTGGCGCCCGGCGACTTCTACGGGCCGGCCGGCGAGCGGTTCGTCCGGGTCGCGTTCACCGCGACCGACGAGCGGGTCGCGGCGGCCGTGGAGCGGCTGCGCGGCTGACCCGCGCAGCCCGAGCGCGGCGAAGGGGGCCGGTGTCCAGGACGGGACACCGGCCCCCTTCGGTGCTGTGCGGGGCGCGCCGGGCGGCGCCGGATCAGCCGATCGGCAGGCCGCCGAGGCCACCGCCGCCGATCCCGCCGAGCAGGCCGGTGATCGGGCTGAGACCGGCCAGCGGGGAGTTCGGGCCGAGGTCGGCGCCGCCGAGGCGGTTGGCCGAGCCGTGCTCGGCCAGGCCGAGCACGTCCGTGCCGGGGACGTCGGCCGGCAGCGCGCGGCCCAGGGCGCCGAGCGGGAGCGCGTCGGTCACGGCGCTGGTCCCGGGGACGGCGCCGGCGAGCGCACCGGCGCCCGGCAGCCCCTGGGTCAGGCCGGCGGTCTGCGAGAGCCCGCCGACCGGGTTGGCGCCGGCGGCCGCGCTGCGGCCGGTCGCGCCCGGGCCGCCGTTGACGGCCTCGCCGAGCTTGCCGGCCAGTGCGGCGGCGACCTTCGGGGTGATGCCGGAGAGCTGGCCGGTGGTGGCGGCGGTCTTGTCCACCGGGGCGGTCAGCGAGCTGGCCTTCTCGTTCGCCTCGGGCAGCTGGTGGGCGACGATGTTGCCGGTGGCGTCGGCGGTCGCCGGGACGCCCGCGGCGACGGTGGCGGCGCCGGTGTCCCCGGCGGCCTGGCCCAGCTCGTGGGTGGTGTGCTGCAGGGTGGATCCCGCGTCGGTGTTGGTCAGCTGGCCGAGCGGCGCCGCCAGGTCGGACTTGGGCAGCAGCGCGTCGGCGGCGGACGCGGTGCCGGCCGCGACGAGCGGGGTCGCGCCGGCCGCCACGAGCAGTGCGGCCTGGGCGATCCGGCGCGTGAGGGAGTGAGACATGGGGCTCCTCGAAAGGGTCTTGGGTCCGTCCTGTCCGCCGGGCGGACGACGTTCTTACCGCTTCAGAAGCCAGAAGGTTTCGGCCGGTGCAAGGAAACGGCCTTACCGACGATCGGATCGTAGGACCGGCGGCGGGGGCGGCGAACGGCCCGGCCGCGGGCGTGCGGGCGGTGCGGGCCAAGGGGAGTGACGGTTCTTCGGGTCGGGCTCCGGCGCCGGCCGCCCGTCCACCTGGATTGACCGGAATCACTCCTTCGGCGGCAACCCGGACACCAGTGCGTCAGCCCGCCGGAGCGGCCGTTCGGAGCCGCTCCGGCGGCCTTCCGCTCAGGACTTCCCGACCGGGGCGAGCGAGACCAGCACCAGCTTGGTCGAGGTGCCCGTCGGCTGGGGCTTCCAGCCGCCCTCGGACTTGGACTTGCGCCAGATCCTGCCGTCGTAGGCGATCGTCTCGATGCCCAGCTGCTGGGCCTGCGTCACCGCCCAGTGCGCCACCTCCCAGCCGTTCTGCCGCTCGGCGTCCGGGCCGGCGTCGGTGCTCGCCGCCGGGTCCGGGGTCAGCGAGACGGCCTGCTCGGCGCCCTTCACGGTCGAGGTGTAGCCGGCCGCCGGCGTCACCGTCCGGCCGAACTCGCGGCGCACCCGGTCGCTCAGCACCTGCACCCGGTCGGGCAGCGGGGCCGCGGCGGCCGGGGCCGCGGGGGAGCCGGTGGCGGTCGGCGCGGTGTCGTCCGGCTCCGGCTCGGGCGCGGCGAAGTCGTGCACCACGCAGTTCAGCGTGCCCGCCTCGCGGCCGGTCAGCGCCGAGGCGAGCAGCGTCGCCTTGGTCTCGTGCTTGGCGTAGGCCTGCGGGTAGCCGCTCTTCTGCACCTGCTGGGCCGCGTCGGTCAGCGGCAGCCGGGTGTAGCCGGGGACCTTGACCAGGCCGTCCAGGAACTTGTTGGTCGCGTAGACCGGGTCCATGATCTGCTCCACGGTGCCCCAGCCCTGCGAGGGACGCTGCTGGAAGAGGCCGACCGAGTCCCGGTCGCCGCCCGCCAGGTTGCGGATCTTGGACTCCTGCATCGCGGTGGCCAGCGAGATGGTCACCGCGCGGTCCGGCAGTCCGCGCGAGTGCGCCACGGCGGCGATCGTCGCGGCGTTGGCCGCCTGGGGGATCTCCAGGGTGCCCTCGCCCGAGGCCGTCTTGACCGTGCAGCCCTCGGGCGTCAGCTTGGTGTCGCGCAGCCAGTACAGGCCGACCGCGACCACCACGAGCGCCAGCAGGACGACCAGCACCGCGCGCAACGGCCCGCGCCGCCGTCGGGGCGCCGTGTCGCCGCCCTGCTCGCCGCGCCTCTTCCTGGCCACCGCCGCCCCTCTCCACGCTGTTCCTGATCGCACACCGTACCCACTCGGACGGATGTGCGGCGCCACCGGTTGCGATCCGCCGCACGGGGCGACCGGTCGCCCACGACTAGGCTGAAGGACCATGAGCAGCTCTGAGACGCCCCTGGACCTCACCCTCGACGGCGGTGCGCTGACCGCCCGGCTCGTCGACTTCCCCTCGGTCAGCGGCGACGAGCAGGCGCTCGCCGACGCCGTCGAGGCGGCGCTGCGGGCCTACCCGCACCTGACCGTGGACCGGTACGGCAACAACGTGGTGGCCCGTACCGGCCTGGGCCGCGCCGAGCGCGTGCTGCTCGCCGGCCACCTGGACACCGTGCCGATCGCCGACAACGTGCCCTCCTACGTCGAGGGCGACCTGCTCTACGGGTGCGGCACCTCCGACATGAAGTCCGGGGTGGCCGTCCAGCTCCGGCTGGCCGCCACCCTGGCCGAGCCCAACCGGGACCTCACCTTCGTCTTCTACGACTGCGAGGAGGTGGAGGCCCACCGCAACGGCCTCGGCCACCTCGCCGCCCGGCACCCGGACTGGCTGGCCGCCGACTTCGCCGTGCTGATGGAGCCCAGCGGGGCCGCCGTCGAGGGCGGTTGCCAGGGCACCATGCGGATCCAGGTCCGGCTGACCGGGGTGCGCGCCCACGCGGCCCGCGGCTGGCTCGGCGACAACGCCATCCACCACGCCGCCGAGGTGCTCGGCCGGCTCGCCGGGTACGAGCCGCGCCGGGTGGAGATCGACGGCCTGGAGTACCGCGAGGGCCTGAACGCCGTCCGGATCGACGGCGGCGTGGCCGGCAACGTCATCCCCGACGAGTGCGTGGTGACGGTCAACTTCCGCTTCGCGCCGGACCGTAGCGAGGCGGAGGCCGAGAAGCACCTGCGCGAGGTCTTCGACGGCTTCGAGGTGACCGTCACCGACTCCGCCCCCGGCGCCCTCCCCGGGCTCGACCAGCCGGCCGCCCGGGCCTTCCTGGCCGCCACCGGCGGCGTCGCCCGGGCCAAGTTCGGCTGGACCGACGTCGCCCGGTTCAGCGCCTTCGGCATCCCGGCGGTCAACTACGGCCCGGGCGACCCGAACATGGCGCACAAGCGGGACGAGCACTGCTCGCTCGCCGCGATCGCCGAGACCGAGGAGCGACTGCGCGCCTGGCTGACCGACTGAGCCGCCGCGGCCGGCCGGACGGTCCGCCGCCGGCCGGCGCAGCCGCCCGGACCAGCCGGTCCGTCGTCGAACGCCATCTTCCGGTTGCCCAACCGACCTCTCACCGTTGCCTGAAAACCGGGATCGTCGGGCGTAGGGTTTCGTCATGACAGGCACTGGAGACGAGAAGCACTACGGACACGGGCCCGAGCAGGTGGGCGAGCCGCGCCCGAAGAAGGCGTGGCCCGAGAAGCAGAAGGGCCCGGTGCTGGTGCGCCGGGACCAGGTCGGCACCAGCACGACGGACCAGCGCCTGCTGGACACCACCGGCCCGACGGACTGGCTGCACACCGACCCCTGGCGGGTGCTGCGGATCACCTCGGAGTTCGTCGAGGGCTTCGGCGCGCTGGCCGAACTCCCGGCCGCGATCAGCGTCTTCGGCTCCGCCCGGACGCCGGTCGACTCCCCCGAGTACGCGGCGGGCGTGGCGATCGGCCGGGCGCTGGCGGAGGCCGGCTACGCGGTGATCACCGGCGGCGGCCCGGGTGCGATGGAGGCGGCCAACCGCGGCGCCTCGGACGCCGGCGGCCTGAGCGTGGGCCTCGGCATCGAGCTGCCCTTCGAGCAGGGGCTCAACGAGTTCGTCGACCTCGGGCTGAACTTCCGCTACTTCTTCGTCCGCAAGACGATGTTCGTGAAGTACGCGCAGGGCTTCGTGGTGCTGCCCGGCGGCCTCGGCACGCTGGACGAGATGTTCGAGGCGCTGACCCTGGTGCAGACGAAGAAGGTCACCCGGTTCCCGGTGATCCTCTTCGGCAGCGAGTACTGGGGCGGCCTCTACGAGTGGCTGAAGAACACCCTGGTCGCGCAGGGCAAGGCGGCCCCGCACGACCTGGAGCTGTTCCACATCACCGACGACATCGACGAGGTCATGAAGATCCTCGCCGACGCCCGTCGCCCGGCGAACGAGATCTGAGGGCGGCGGGAGCCGAAGGAGGGGGCGCCCTACGCCAGCCCCCGGCGGGCGACCGCCGGGGGGCGGGTGCCCCGGATCGAGGCGACCATGTCCAGCACCTGCCGGGTCTCGGCCACCTGGTGCGCCCGGTAGATCCGGGCGCCCAGCCAGGCCGAGACCGCCGTGGTCGCCAGCGTGCCGAGCAGCCGCTCGTTCACCGGCCGGTCCAGGGTCTCGCCGACGAAGTCCTTGTTGGAGAGCGAGACCAGCACCGGGAAGCCGGTCGCGGTCATCTCCGGCAGCCGGCGGGTCGCCTCCAGCGAGTGCCGGGTGTTCTTGCCGAAGTCGTGCCCCGGGTCGATGACCACCGCGTCCCGCCGCACGCCCAGCTCCACCGCCCGCTCGGCCAGGCCGACCGTCACCCGCAGGATGTCCGCCATCACGTCCGGGTAGCCGGTGCGGTGCGGCCGGGTCCGCGGTTCGGCGCCGCCCGCGTGGGTGCAGACCAGGCCGGCGTCGTACCGGGCGGCCACCTCGGCCAGCTTCGGATCGACCCCGCCCCAGGCGTCGTTGAGCAGGTCCGCGCCCACCTCGCAGACCGCCTCGCCGACCTCGTGGCGCCAGGTGTCCACGCTGATCACGGCGTCCGGGTGGCGCTTGCGCAGCTCCGCCACGAACGGCACGGTGCGCCGCAGTTCCTCCTCGACGGTCACCTCGTCGCCCGGTCCCGCCTTCACCCCGCCGATGTCCAGGATCGCGGCGCCCTCGGCCATCGCGCGGTCGGCGGCGGCGAACGCGGCCTCGTCCGCGAAGGTGGCGCCCTTGTCGAAGAACGAGTCCGGAGTGCGGTTGACGATGGCCATGATCACCAGCTCGTCGTCACCGAATTCCCGTGGTCCCAGGCGCAGTGCCACCGATGTCTCCTCCACAGCTGCTCCGGGTGCGATGATGGCCCCCGGCCTATCGGGAACCATGCTGTCATGATCGTGAGCCGGGCACTGTTGTCAGCGCCGGCAGGGAAGTCGGGAGGACCGCTCGTGTTCTGGGTGATCGTGGTGGCGATGGCCGTCGTGGTCGGAGGCGCCGCGTTGGTGGCGCTCGGCGGGGGCGGCTCGCTGCCGGAGGCGGTGCAGGACCGGATCGCCGCCCGGCTGCCGCAGGACCGTCCGCTGAGCCGGGACGACGTGGACGGCATCCGGCTGCCGATGGCCGTGCGCGGCTACCGGATGGACGAGGTGGACGACGTCCTGGACCGTCTCGGTGCCGAACTCGCCTACCGGGACTCGCGGATCGCCGAGCTGGAGGCCGCCGGCGCGGTCCGCGGCGCCGTCGAGGCCACCGGCCCGGACGCCGGGGCCGAACCGCTGCCCGGGCTGGAGGAGTTCGCGCAGGTGGTGGAGCCCGTCAGCACGCTGACCAAGGGCCCGGAGGGTGCGAAGCCGGCGGCGGACCAGTGACCGGGGCCGGTGCGGCGCTCGGTGCGGACGGCCTGCGCCGCTGCGGCTGGGGCGACTCGGCGGACGACTACCGGCTCTACCACGACACCGAGTGGGGCCGCCCGGTCCACGGCGACGACGCGCTGTTCGAGCGGGTCTGCCTGGAGGCCTTCCAGTCCGGCCTCTCCTGGATCACCATCCTGCGCCGCCGCGAGGGCTTCCGGGCCGCGTTCGAGGGCTTCGCGATCGACAAGGTCGCCGAGTTCGGGCCCGCGGACGTCGAGCGGCTGCTCGGCGACGCGGGCATCATCCGCAACCGGGCCAAGATCGAGGCGTCGATCGCCAACGCGAAGGTCGCCCGCGACCTCGACGGCGGCCTGGACGCGCTGATCTGGCAGTACGCCGGTGCGCCGGACCGGCCGGCACCCCGCACCCTGGCGGAGGTCCCGGCCGTCACCCCCGAGTCGACGGCGCTGGCGAAGGCGCTCAAGAAGGCGGGCTTCCGCTTCGTCGGCCCGACCACCGCGTACGCGCTGATGCAGGCCTGCGGCCTGGTCGACGACCACCTGGCGGACTGCCACGTCCGGAGCGCCCTGCGGGCCGTCTAGGCCCTCCCGGGCCCCGGGAGGGCCCCGCCGGACCCCACCCGGGCCCGCACGGCCCGGGCGGGGTCCGGGCGGGCCTCAGCGCCCCAGGTACGTCGGCTTCTCCTTGGCGATGAACGCGCGGACCGCGATCCGGTGGTCCTCGCTGTCGCCGGCCAGGGTCTGCAGCTCGTCCTCCTTGTCGAGCAGCTCGTCCAGGGAGTGCGAGGCGCCGTACGCGAGCGACTCCTTGATGGCGCCGTACGCGACCGTCGGGCCCTCGGCCAGCTCCTTGGCGAAGACCCGGGCGGTAGCGGCCAGCTCGGCGGCCGGGACGACCTTGGTGGCCAGGCCCAGCTCCATCGCCTCGGTGGCCTTCACCGTGCGCGGCAGCATCAGCAGCTCGGTGGCCTTGGCGTGCCCGACCAGCCGGGGCAGCGTCCAGGAGGCACCCGAGTCGGCGGTCAGCGCGATCCCGGCGAAGGCCGTGTTGAAGCCGGCCGTGTCCGCGACGATCCGGAAGTCGCAGGCGAAGGCCAGCGAGGCGCCCGCGCCCGCCGCGACGCCGCCGACCGCCGCCACCGTCGGCTTGCGCATCCCCGCCAGCGCCCGCACCAGCGGGTTGTAGTGCTCGGAGACGGTCTTCAGCGCGCCCTCACCGGTCTCCTCGGCCCGCTTGAGCAGGCCCAGGTGCTCCTTGAGGTCCTGCCCGACGCAGAACGCCCGCTCACCGGCGCCGGTGAGCAGCACCGCCCGCACCGCCCGGTCCTCGGCGGCGGCGGTCATGGTGTCGCGCAGGGCCACCTTGGTGGCGGTGTCCAGCGCGTTCATCGCCCCGGGGCGGTTGATGGTGATGACGGCGAGGCCGCCGTCCAGCTCGTACAGCACGGAATCGGACATGGGCGAGGGGCTCCCTTGCGATCGGCACAGCTCGGTCGTGTGTCAGGATGCCGGAGCG
The DNA here is from genome assembly GCF_042737525.1 of Kitasatospora sp. NPDC059973. Lineage (NCBI taxonomy): Bacteria > Bacillati > Actinomycetota > Actinomycetes > Kitasatosporales > Streptomycetaceae > Kitasatospora > Kitasatospora sp. NPDC059973. The sequence continues at coordinate 19,817 of NZ_JBHWUI010000064.1, forward strand.
TGCGGCCGGGTGGGGAGTGTGAGGTATCGCACCTTTCGGCGGCGCGCCGACCGCCGCCGCGCCGGGGCTTATGGCAGGAAATGTGGCGCTTGGAGCCGGTCCGGCCGTGGTTGCGCCGAGAGTGATGTTGGTCATCAGGCCGTGGCATGCGGGATAATGGCTTCCGATCAATGCGTTCGATACCGGCGGTGGACGGACTGCCGGTGCGTAGCTGAGCGGTTGCAGGAAGGGGAACGAGCATGGCGGCCATGAAGCCGCGGACGGGTGACGGCCCGCTCGAAGTCACCAAAGAGGGGCGGGGCATCATCATGCGCGTTCCGCTCGAAGGCGGCGGACGCCTTGTGGTGGAGCTCACGCCTGACGAGGCCGACGCCCTGGGCGAGGCCCTGAAGAAGGCCTGCGGCTGACCGCAGCGGGTGCTCCCCATCTCCTGGAGATGTGCCGCCGGGCCCGGGTACGACACTACGTCGGCCCGGGCTCTGTGGTTCCCGGGCGGCGTGGTTCCCGGGCGGCCGCCGTCGGGGCCCCGGCCCGGTCAGCGCTTCACGGCGCAGAGCAGCCCGTCCGACACCGGCAGCAGCGCCGGCAGCAGCGCCTCGCTCTCCCGGACGTCCCGGACCAGGTCGCGCACCGCGTGCGTCTGCGGGTCCTGCTGGTCCGGCTCGGCCAGCCGGCCCTCCTGGAAGACGCCCTCGAAGCAGACCATCCCGCCCGGCCGCAGCAGCCGCAGCGACTCCGCCAGGTACTCCCGGGACTCCGCCGGGTCCCCGTCGCAGAAGACCAGGTCGTACTGGCCGTCCGCGAGCCGCGGCAGCACGTCCAGGGCCCGGCCCGGTATGAAGCGGGACCGGTTCGCCGCGAACCCGGCCGCGTGGTACGCCTCCCGGGCCAGCTGCTGGCGCACCGGTTCGGTGTCGACGGTGGTGAGCACCCCGTCCGGGCGCATCCCGCGCAGCAGGTAGACGCCGGAGACGCCCGTCCCGGTGCCGATCTCGGCCACCGCCTTGGCGTCCAGGGCGGCCGCCAGCAGCCGCAGACAGGCCCCGCCGCCCGGTCCGATCGCCCTGATACCGGTGCGCGCGGACTGTGCCCGGGCGTAGGTGAGCACCGCGTCCTCGCCGACGAAGGTGTCGGAGAGGGCCACGCGCGCGGGCCCGAACTCGCTGATGGCTGCCTCTTTCGGAGCCCCGGGCGATGGCCCGGTGCCGAGCGGAAGTCGATATTTCCTGGCACAGATTACTGGCCGACCGGGAACCGCGTACGGCGGCGGGCCGTTGCTGAGGAAGGGACCGGTCGACGGATACCCCCGCGATACCCCCCGGGCACTTTTATCCGGGCTTGACGGGCGAGGTGGATATGGTGGTGGCCCTGCTGGGCAGAAGAGCCAACCGAGGAGGTGTGGCCGAGGGCGACGTCCCTGTGCGGCGGCACTCCCGCGGCACCGCGTCAGCCCGTACGCCGAAGCCCGTGATGAACCAGTCTGCGCACTCCACCCTGGACCAGCCGGTCGCCGCGACGCCGGCCGCCGGTACCACCGAGGCACCCGCCGCCCTCGCGAGCTTCGCCGAGGGTCCCGACGCGCAGACCTGGACTCCGCCCTCCTGGGAGGAGATCGTCGAGGCGCACAGCGCCCGCGTCTACCGCCTCGCCTACCGCCTGACGGGGAATCAGCACGACGCCGAGGACCTCACCCAGGAGGTCTTCGTCCGGGTGTTCCGTTCGTTGTCGACCTACACCCCCGGCACGTTCGAGGGCTGGTTGCACCGGATCACCACCAACCTGTTCCTGGACATGGTCCGCCGGCGCCAGCGGATCCGCTTCGACGCGCTCGGCGACGACGCGGCCGAGCGCCTGGCCAGCCGCGAGCCCAGCCCGGCCCAGCACTTCAGCGACACCCACTTCGACGCCGACGTCCAGCAGGCGCTGGACACCCTCGCCCCGGAGTTCCGCGCCGCCGTGGTGCTCTGCGACATCGAGGGCCTCTCCTACGAGGAGATCGCGGCGACGCTGGGCGTCAAGCTCGGCACCGTCCGCAGCCGGATCCACCGCGGCCGCTCGCACCTGCGCGCCGCGCTGAAGCACCGCGCCCCCGGCGCGGCCCCGGGCCGCGAGCGCCGGGGCGGCTCCGAGGAGCCGGTACCGGTGCCGGTCGGCGCCGCCGCGGGTGAGGCCACGGTCGCGCCGGGCGGGCGCGGACGGAGGCGATCGTGAGCGGAACCGGCCGGTCGGGACCGGGTCGGCCGGACGCTCCCGGCAAGGCCGCCGCCTGGCGCGGCGGCTGGCCCCAGCTGGGCCGGCGCGGCCACGAGGACGGCGCCGAGGACCCGCTGCCGCCCGTTCCGGCCCTGCCGGGTGAGGCGTCGCTGCGCGCGGTCGCCGTCCGGCCCGCCGAACCCGCCGCCGAGGAGCACCACCTCGGGGAGCGGCTCTCCGCCTTCGTCGACGGCGAACTCGGCCACGACTCCCGCGACCGGGTCCAGGCCCATCTGGCGACCTGCCCGGAGTGCCTCGCCGAGGCCGACGAGGGCCGCGCCGTGAAGCACCTGCTGACCCGGACCGGCACCCCCGGCCCGTCCTCGGCGCTGATGTCCCGGCTGATGGCCGTCGGCACGCTCCAGGACGAGGACGCTCCCGCCGAGCGGCCGCGCCGGGACGACGACGACCTGCCCGGCGGCGGACTGCCCGCGGCCTGGGGGTCCCCCCGGCCGGAGACCGGCGGCACGCTCGGCGGCAGCCGGCTGAACGGCGGCTCCTTCGGCCGTGGCGCGGGCGCCTTCGGTGCGGGCGCGCTCGGCGCCGACGCACCGGTGCCCGGTGTCGACCCCCGTGCGTTCGGGCGCGGGAGCTCGGTGCTGCGCCCGCTGATGGGCCGGCGCTCCGGCCGTCCCGAGGCCTCCGCGGTGCCGCGCCCGGCCGCGGCCGCCACCGGCCCGGTGGTGACCCGGCAGGCTCCGCCGCGCGGACGCCGCTTCGTCTTCGCCGCCGCCGGGGCCTTCTCGGTCGCCGCGGTGACGCTGGGCGGGGTCGGTGGCTTCGCCGCGCAGAGCGACGATCAGCACGGCACCTCGGTGAGCCCGGCCGGCAACCCCGGCCGCGGCGGCGGGTACGCCCCGATGAAGGCCCAGGTCCCGGTGGACTTCCCGGTCCGCCCGGTGGCGGCCACCCGCAGCGCGACCCCGCAGCAGATCGTGCCGGACCGGACCCCGAGCTCGGGCCTCGCCGGACTGCACCAGGAGAACCGGTAGCGCGGACCGGCCACGGCGGCCATGGCCGTCGACGGCTCTTCACCACGGCTTCATCACACTGTGGGGTCCGGATCCGACGGTGGCCATTACGCTGTAGGAACCTGTTGTCCGACGAGCTGAGGGAGCTTAGGTGTTCAGCGACGTAGGCGGACTGGAGATCCTGACTCTGGTCATCATGGCCATCGTGATCTTCGGTCCGGACAAGCTGCCGAAGCTGATCCAGGACACCATGGGCTTCATCAAGAAGGTCCGCTCCTTCGCCGACTCGGCCAAGGAGGACATCCGCAGCGAGCTGGGCCCGGAGTTCAAGGACTTCGAGTTCGAGGACCTCCACCCCAAGACCTTCGTCCGCAAGCAGCTCATGGGCGGCCAGGACGACCCGCTGGGCCTCAAGGAGATGCGGGACAGCCTGGACATCCGCTCGGTGCTGGACGACAAGCCCGCCGCCGCCGTGAACGGCCACGGGCGCGCCGGCACGGTCAGCATGGACAAGTCCGCCGTGGTGGCCCCGGCCTCCGCCGGCGCCGCGCTCCAGCCCGGCGAGCGCCCTCCGTTCGACCCCGACGCCACCTGATCCCGCGTCGCTCCGCCGACGCCACCGCCCCGCCCGGCCGCACGGCTGAGCGGGGCGGCGGCGTGTGCGCCGCTATTGTGCTGAATGTTCCCGCTGTGCCGTCGGTCACTTCCGGTCGGTTCCGGCCCGAAGGCACCCGGCGGGAACGCCGCGGTACGCCACCATGGGAGCGCACCACGGCAGGAGATCTGCGTTGAGGAGGCCCGGGATGGACGCGACGAGTCATGCGGTGGGGACGGCGACGGCCGACGGCCCGACGGTCGGCGGACAGGCCGGCCCGGCCGACCCACTGGTCCCCTACCTGTCGGCGGACTTCCCCTGGTACGGGCTGGACGACGGCTGGACCGGCCGCCGCTACCTGATCCAGGCCGGCGCCGGCGGCCCGCGCGGTGGCGCGCCCGGCAGCGTCGACTACGGCACCCTCGGCCACGGTGAGGAGCCGGCCCGGCAGTACGAGCCGCGGGACATGCGCAAGTTCGCCGTGGTCGTCACGGTGGCCCGCCGGGGCAGCCGCCGCAGCGCCGACAACACCGGCACGCTGGAGGCGACCTCGGCCTCCTCCGCCGCCTGGCTGGCCGGCTCCGGCCTGCTCGCCTCCACCTGGCCGGGCCAGCTGGACCGCACGCTGCGCCAGGACTGGCTGGACCAGCAGAGCACCCTCGCCTGGGACCTCGCCGACGACCTGGCCGGCCCCGGGTGGTCCACCCTCAGCCTCCCGGTGAACGGTCTGCCGCAGCCCTTCCGCTACCGCGAGTCCGAGTACGGCTGGGTCCTCGCGGGCGAGGCCCCCGGCGTCCTCCTCGGCGCCTACGGCCGCGGTGTCAGCGCCTACGGCACCGGCTTCTCCACCGTCCCCGACCTGACCGCCTACACCCGCCCGTAGCCCGCCCCGGCCCGCCCCGGGACAGCGCGAAGGGCCGGGCGAACCGCCCGGCCCTTCGCGAGGATCAGAACTTGTTCTTCGGGGTGAGGCCGAGGGAGAGGCCGGAGAGGCCGCGCTGGCGGCCGCCGAGCTTGCCCGCGACGGCGCGCAGGGCGGCGCCGGCGGGGGAGTCGGGTGCGGCGAGCACGACCGGGCGGCCGTCGTCGCCGCCCTCGCGCAGCCGGACGTCGATCGGGATCGAGCCGAGCACCGGCACGTTGGCGCCGACGGTCCGGGTGAGCGCGTCCGCGACGATCTGGCCGCCGCCGGTGCCGAACACGTCGATCATCTCGTCGCAGTGCGGGCAGGGCATGCCGGACATGTTCTCGATCACGCCGACGATCTTCTGGTGCGTCTGCACCGCGATGGTGCCGGCCCGCTCGGCCACCTCGGCGGCGGCCATCTGCGGGGTGGTGACGATCAGGATCTCCGCGTTCGGGACCAGCTGCGCGACCGAGATCGCGATGTCGCCGGTGCCGGGCGGCAGGTCCAGCAGCAGGACGTCGAGGTCGCCCCAGTAGACGTCGGCCAGGAACTGCTGGAGCGCGCGGTGCAGCATCGGGCCGCGCCAGACCACCGGGGCGTTGCCGGGGGTGAACATGCCGATCGAGATGACCTTCACGCCGTTCGCCTGCGGCGGCATGATCATGTCCTGGACCTGGGTGGGCCGGCCCTCGACGCCCAGCATGCGCGGCACGCTGTGGCCGTAGATGTCGGCGTCCACCACGGCGACCTTCAGGCCGTCCGCGGCCATCGCGGCCGCGAGGTTCACCGTCACGGAGGACTTGCCGACGCCGCCCTTGCCGGAGGCGACCGCGTAGACCCGGGTCAGCGTGCCCGGCTTGGCGAACGGGATCTCGCGCTCCGGGGCGCCGCCGCGCAGCAGCTGGGAGAGCTCCTTGCGCTGCTCGTCGCTCATCACGTCGAGCTCGACCTCGACGCCGGTGACGCCGGGGACCGCGCCGACCGCGTCACGCACCCGGGTGACGATGGTGTCACGCATCGGGCAGCCGGAGACGGTGAGGTAGACCGCGACGCGGACCTCGCCGCTCTCGGCGATCTCGACCGATTTCACCATGCCGATCTCGGTGATCGGACGGTTGATCTCCGGGTCGTTCACGGTCGCCAGCGCCTGGCGTACGGACTCCTCCGTGACGCCGGCCGCGACCTCTGTCTCGTTGGCCATGCCTTGATGGTACGGCGCCGGGCGTACCGCTTAACCGGTCGGTAGCGTGCTGCCGGTCACAGCATCCCGGAACTCTCCCGGCGTTCGTCGATCTCCTTGAGCAGGGACTGCAGTTCGGAGCGGACCGCGCCCAGCTCCGAGGCGATGAAAGCCCGGGTGGCGACCTCGCCGAGGCCCTGGCGCAGGGCCGCCACCTCCCGGGTCAGGTACTCGGTGTCGGCGATGTTCCGATCGCTGCGGGCGCGGTCCTGCTCCATGTTGACGCGGTCCCGGTCGTCCTGGCGGTTCTGCGCCAGCAGGATCAGCGGCGCCGCGTACGAGGCCTGCAGCGAGAGCATCAGGGTGAGGAAGATGAACGGGTAGTCGTCGAAGTGGACGGCGTCCGGCAGCACCGTGTTCCAGCCCACCCAGACGACCACCACGACGGTCATCCAGACGATGAACCGCCCGGTGCCCAGGAAGCGCGCGATCCGCTCGGAGAGCTTGCCGAAGGCCTCCGGGTCGTACGTCGGCAGGGTGATCAGGCCGGGCCTGGTGGTCCGCGGCTGGTCCAGCCGGGAGCGGGAGGCGACGCCGGTGGAGGGCTCGGCGCGGCGCTCGCGGGCGCCCTCCCGGGCGCGCAGTTCGCGCAGCTGGCGCAGTTGGCGCAGCTCGCCCTGGAGGCGCTGGCGGGGGGTGTCCTCCCGTCGGCCCTTGCGGTCAGCGTCCACCGGTCAGCACCTCTCGCTCGTCGTCCGGTCCGTGCAGGGCGGCCTCGCGCCAGTCCTCTGGCAGCAGGTGGTCGAGCACGTCGTCGACGGTCACCGCGCCGACCAGGTGGTCCGCCTCGTCGACCACCGGCGCGGCGACCATGTTGTACGTCGCCAGGTAGCTGGTGATCAGGGACAGCGGGGTGTCCGGCGGCAGCGGGTCGAGGTCGTCGTCCACCAGCGAGCCGACCAGGGTGTACGGGGGCTCGCGCAGCAGCCGCTGGAAGTGCACGGTGCCCAGGTACTTGCCGGTCGGCGTCTCGTTCGGCGGGCGGCAGACGAAGATCTGCGCGGCCAGCGCCGGCTTGTTGTCCGCGACCCGGACGCGGGCCAGCGCCTCGGCCACCGTGGCGTCCGGCTCCAGCACGATGGGCTCGGTGGTCATCAGACCGCCGGCGGTGTTCTCCTCGTACCGCAGCAGCCGGCGGACCGGCTCGGCCTCGTCCGGTTCCATCAGCTGGAGCAGCCGCTCGGCCTCGTCGCCGGGCAGCTCGGAGAGCAGGTCGGCGGCGTCGTCCGGGTCCATCGCCTCCAGCACGTCGGCGGCGCGCTCGTCCTTCAGCTTGCCGATGATCTCGACCTGGTCGTCCTCGGGCAGCTCCTCCAGGACGTCCGCGAGCCGCTCGTCGTCGAGCGCGGCGGCCACCTCGGCGCGGCGCTTGGCGGAGAGGTGGTGCATGACGTTGGCGAGGTCGGCGGGGCGCAGCTGGTCGAAGGTGGCGAGCAGGTTGGCGGCGCCCTGGCCCTCCTCGGTGAGGCTGAAGCCGGTGACGTCCTGCCAGTCCAGGGTGAGCGACTCGCCCTTGGCCTTGCGCAGCCGGCCGACCCGGCCGACCTGGACGAAGACCTTGCTGATCTCCCACTCGCGCAGCCGGGTCTGCACCATCGCGACGTCCAGGACGGTGACGTCCTGACCGGTCTTGGTCCAGCTGACGGTCCGGTCCAGCAGCTCGCCGAGCACGAGGGTCTCGGACGGGCGCTGTTCGAAGCGGCGCATGTTGATCACGCCGGTGGTGAGCACCTGGCCGGACTCCAGGCTGGTCACCCTGGTCATCGGCAGGAAGATCCGGCGCCGGCCGATCACCTCGACCACCAGACCGAGCACCCGGGGCGGCCGGCCGCCGAGGCGGAGCGTGACCACCACGTCGCGCACCCGGCCGACCTGGTCGCCGTTCGGGTCGAAGACGGCGACGCCGGAGAGGTGCGAGATGAAGACCCGGCTGCCTGCCCCTGCCATGGACTCCCTCGCTCGCTCGGCGCCCCCAGGAGCGCGCGGGCGCGGCCCGCGGCTTGTCGGACCAGCCCCAGGCTACCCGCGCGTCCCGCACCCGGCCCGACGAACCACGGCGCCGATCCGGCCGTCCGGGGAGGGCTGAGCGGTGGCGCGGCGCGGGCTCAGCGCTTGCGGCGCTTGAACAGCAGCTTCGGGAGGCCGGCCGGTACGGGCTCGCGGGTGGTGGCCGAGGTGGGCAGCGGCGCGGTGGCGTGGGACTCGTCGGGCATGGCGCCCGGGTGTTCGGCGAGCAGGTCCCGCCCGGTGCCGGCCGGCTCCAGCCGGAGCACCCGGCACTCGCGGGCCCAGCGGTCGGCGATGGTGTCGGTGTCGGGCGCGTTCAGCCGCTTGCCCTTGAGCTCCTCGACGGCGCCCAGCCAGGCCTCGCCGTGCGGCTCCGGCTCGACCACGCGGGCCGTCCAGCCGGTGAGCCGGCCGCCCTTGTCCTTGCTGCGGACGGTCACCACCGCGCCGGCCCCGGCGGTCAGGCCGTGCAGCGGCTGCTCGGCGCCGTCGCCGACCACGACCACCGCGCCGTCGTGCCAGGCGTGCCAGAGCGGGCGGCTGTGCTCCTGGCCGTCCGCGCGCACCCAGAGCAGGCCGGACTTCTTCGCGGCCTCCTCCAGGAGGGCCCGGTCGAGGAAGTCGTCGGCGGTGGCGGCTGCGGCGGGCGTACGGTCCATGGCGGACAGCGTACGGCCTGAGCTGTCCACGGCGTGTCTCACCGGTCGGGCGACAGTTCCAAGACGGCCGCACGGGCCTTACCTTAGGAGTCGCCCGACTCCCACCCCGAGCCCGAGGAGCACCGTGCCGACCCGGCCCGAGACCGCAGCCCCCGCCACCGCGTCCGGCCCCGCCGCGCCGCCGCAGCCGCTCCCCAGGCTGGACCTGCTGCTGCTCGCCGTCTCGGTCTCCGGCATCTCGCTCTCCGCGCCGCTGATCAGCGCCACCGCCGCGCCCGCCCTGGCGATCGCGTTCTGGCGCAACGTCATGTCGGTCGGCGTGCTGGGTCCGTACGCGCTGCTGCGGCACCGGGCCGAGCTGCGCGGGATCGGCCGCCGGGCCCTGCTGCTGGCGGCGGCGGCCGGCGCGCTGCTCGCCGTGCACTTCGCGCTCTGGATGCCGAGCCTGCGGATGACCTCGGTGGCCTCGGCGACCGCGCTGGTGACCACCACGCCGCTCTGGACCATCCTGCTGATGCGCCTCGGCGGGGTGCGGGCGCCCCGCGCGGTGTGGATCGGCATGACGGTGGCGTTCGCCGGTGTGCTGGTGCTCACCGGGGTCGACCTCACGCTCTCGCCGCGGGCCCTGCTGGGCGACGCGCTGGCGCTGGGCGCGGGCCTCGCCGCGGCCGGCTACATGCTGCTGGGGGCCGAGGTCCGCCGGACCGTCAGCACCACCGCCTACACCCTGGTCTGCTACGCCACCACGGCGGCCGTCCTGCTGGTGGTCTGCCTGGTGGCCGGGACGCCGATGGCCGGCTGGCCGGCCGGCGTCTGGTGGCAGATCGTGCTGCTGATGGTCACCGCCCAGCTGCTCGGCCACTCGCTCAGCAACCGGGTGGTGCGCACCCTCGGTCCGTCCGTCACCTCCACCGCCATCCTGCTGGAGACGCCGGGCGCCGCGCTGATCGCGGCGCTCTGGCTCGGCCAGTGGCCCCCGGTGGCCGCCTACCCGGCGGTGGTGCTGATCCTGCTGGGCCTGGTCCTGGTCGCCCGGGGCGGCCGGCGGTGACGGCCGGCTACAGCCAGCCGTTGCGGCGGAAGCCGCGGTACATCCCGATGCAGATCAGGACGACGCTGCCGAGCACCATCGGGTAGCCGTACTCGTGGTGCAGCTCCGGCATGTAGTCGAAGTTCATGCCGTAGACGCCGGTGATCATGGTGGGCACGGCGAAGATCGCCGCCCAGGCGGTGATCTTGCGCATGTCCTCGTTCTGCGCGACCGACACCTGGGCCAGGTTGGCCTGGAGCAGCGAGTTCAGCAGCTCGTCGAAGCCGTGCACCTGCTCGGTGACCCGCGCGAGGTGATCGGCGACGTCCCGGAAGTACTTCTGGATGTCCGGGTCGACCAGCCGCTGGAGCGGCTCGGAGAGCTGCTGCATGGGCCGCAGCAGCGGCGTCACCGCACGCTTGAACTCCAGGACCTCGCGCTTGAGCTGGTAGACCCGGCCGACGTCGGTGCCCCGGCCGCCCTTGTTGGAGAAGACGTCGAACTCGATCTCGTCGACGTCCGTCTGGAGCCGGTCGGCGACCAGCAGGTAGTTGTCCACCACGTGGTCGGCGATGGCGTGCAGCACCGCGGAGGGACCCTTGGTCAGCAGCCCCGAACCGTCCGCGTCGGCCTCCAGCCGGTGCCGCAGCTCCTGCAGCGAACTGTGCCCGCCGTGCCGGACGGTGATGACGAAGTCCCGCCCGGCGAAGACCATCAGCTCGCCGGTCTCGACCACCTCGCTGGTCGGGGTGAGCTGGTCGTGCTCGACGTAGCGGATCGTCTTGAAGACGGCGAACAGCACGTCGTCGTACCGCTCGACCTTGGGCCGCTGGTGCGCGTGGACGGCGTCCTCGACCGCCAGCGGGTGCAGGCCGAAGCGCTGCGCGATGCCCTCGAACTCGGCCTCGGTCGGCTCGTGCAGCCCGATCCAGCTGAACGAGGCCGCGCCGTCCGGCAGTTGCTGCGAGGCCTTCACCCGGCGGGCCGCCTCGCGCGGGCTGCAGCTCTCGCCGTGCCGCTTGCCGGACTGGTACACCGCGCAGTCCACCACCGCGGAGGCGGACTGGCCCGGGTGGATCGAGTCGAACAGGCCGCTCGCGGAACGGCGGCGGTTGGTGCGGACGGCTGCGCGCAGGCTGTTGATCATCGACATGGCAGGCTCCCTGGGCAGGAGCCGCCGCACGGCGGCACGGTGGCGGATGGCCGTGGTGCGACGGCATGGAACACCGGTGGAATGACGCCTGCGGTCGGTCCTCGGCCTTGCTGGGGCTCGCGCTGGAACGACCGGACGCCGGTGAGGGTGCTCTCCCGGCCGGGGCCGACTTCGCCTGGGTCCGTCTCGAGGAACGCGGCTGCCGATCGGCTACTGGTGCCGCTGTTTCAGCCTGCGAGGCGAGGGGTACGGGGAAGGCGTCCGGGCCGGGTAGAGCTGCCGGTACTGCATGGTCGGCTGGTATCCACCGCAACCACCTCCTTCACGCCGCTGCCCCGGAGAGAGGATCCCCGGTGGCCAGTCGCTCACACTAACATCTGACCGGGCATCGTCGCTGCGACGTTCTCCCGGTGGGCCTGCCGGCTCCGCGGCCGCACCGGTTACGCTCACCGGCATGGCGCACGACTTCCCGCTCTTCGGTGACCCCTCCGGCGGCTCCCACGACCCGGCCGGCCTCTCCCGGGAGGCCGTGCTGGCCGCCGTCGAGGCCCGGCTGCTGACCACCTTCGGCGAGCCGAGCGGCCGCGCCGCGGTCACCTTCCTCGGCGCGGACCGGATCGAGGTGCTGCGCTTCGGCCCGGACGCCGAGGGGCTGGTCCGCTACGCCACGCTCGGGATGGCCGCCGCGCCGATGGCGGACCCGACCGCGCCGGTCGCCGACCAGGTCCGCGGCCCCCGCGCCGAACTGCTGCTGACGATCCGTGGGGCCCGCGACACCGTACTCCGCACCCTGGCCACCTTCGCCGCGACGCCGCAGGTGGAGGGCCTGGTGCTGGCCCCCGGCGGCTCGCTGGACCTCGGCTCTCCGCTCTGGGACGGCGCGCCGTTCACCTCGGTGCTGGCCGCCGAACCGGGCGGTCTGGTGCCCGACCTGGAACTCGACGAGCCGGCCGACCCGGTGCGCTTCCTCCCGTTGCTGCCGATGACGCCCAACGAGGCCGGCTGGAAGCGGGTGCACGGCGCGGCCGCGCTGGAGGAGCGCTGGCTGAAGCACGGCACCGATCTGCGCGACGCCGACCGCCGCGGGGTGCCGCTGGACTGACGCCCGGTCACCGGGGTCCGCAGGGCCCGCCGCCGGGCCGCAGCGGGGGCGCGCGCCCCCGCCGGGCCCGGCGGGGTGCTCCCGCACGCCCGCGCGTCCGGCCGGGCGGGCTCAGCCCTCGATCGGCTTCGCGCCGGTGGCCTGGGCCAGCAGCGCCTCGTAGACGCCGGGGTCGGTGGTGTGCTCGCCGAGCCGGACGCTCTTGCGGGTGCCGTGGTAGTCGCTGGAACCGGTGGTCAGCAGGCCGAGGTCGGCGGCCAGTCCGCGCAGCCGGGCCCTGGTGGGTTCGTCGTGGTCGATGTGGTCGACCTCCAGCGCGGCGAGCCCGGCCGCCGCGAGGTCCGCGATCACCTGGTCGGAGACGGTCCGCCCGCGCTTGACCGCGCCCGGGTGGGCGAAGACCGGCACCCCGCCCGCCGCGCGGACCAGCCGGACGGCCTCGGCCGGATCGGTCTCGTGCTTGCGGACGTCCGCCCGGCCGCCGTTGGCCAGCCATTCCGGGGTGAAGGCGTCGGAGACGGTGGCCACCACCCCCGCCTCGACCAGCGCGCTGGCGATGTGCGGCCGGCCGACCGAGCCGGTGCCGGCGATCCGCTGGACCTGCTCCCAGCTGATGTCGGCGCCCAGCGCGCGGCAGCGCTCGACGACGGCCCGCCCGCGGCGGAACCGGTCGGTGCGCACCAGCTCGCGCTCGCCGGCGAAGGCAGGCTCGGCCGGGTCGAAGAGGTAGGCCAGCAGGTGCAGGCTGATGCCGTCCACCGCGCAGGACAGCTCGGCGCCCGGGACGAGGCTCAGCCGGGTGCCGGAGGGCAGCGCGCGGACCGCCTCGGCGGCCTCGGCGTGGCCGGCCACCGTGTCGTGGTCGGTGAGCGCCACCACGTCCAGGCCCGCGGCGGCGGCCGCCGCGACCAGCTCGGCCGGGCTGTCGGTGCCGTCGGACGCGTTGCTGTGGGCGTGCAGGTCGATGCGCACGGGGTCGGCTCCTGGGGTGGGCGGCGGGTGCCGCCCAGGATAGTGCGGGCGCCCGGCGGGCCGTCAGCCCAGCAGCTGGGGGGAGAGCGCGCCGCAGGGCAGCAGGCCCAGCTCGGCGCCGGCCTCGCGCAGATCCGTGAGGACGAGCTCGTCGTACATCACCAGGGCGGACTGCTCGGGCCAGGCGACCGCCCAGAGCCAGAGGCCGCGGGCCTCGCCGACGAACACCGCGCGATCGGCGGGCGCGTCCGGGACGTGGAACATCGGGGTGGGCCGCCCGGCCGCCATCAGCTTGGCGTCGGCGGGCTTGTAGAGCGAGACGGACTCGCCCGGGTCCGGCCCGGACAGGCCCGCGTACCGGGCGCCGAGCCCCACGCCCAGCTCCTCGGCGACCAGCACCAGCTCTCCGAAGCCGCCCAGCGGCGCCGGCCCGGAGCAGGCGACCGCGGTGGCCCGGGCGCCCGAGACGTCGTCGCCGACGTGCGCGATGCCGGTGTAGAGCCAGCCGACCGGGAGCGGCCAGGGCAGCCAGACGGGCACCTGGGAACGGGCGACGGCCACGCCGAGCGCCTCCACGCTCGGGGGCAGCACGGGCTGCATCGGGTGCACCGCTCCGTGCCGGTCGCACTGCCAGGTGTCTGAGAACAGACCGGGGGCGCGGACCCGACCGGCGCACCTCGGGCAGCTAGGCTCGCCCCTCATAGCCGACAACGCTCCTCCCTCCGGACCGCCGCGTCAAGGACGATCACCCGTACGGAGGGCGCGGCGGTACCTGTCGGTGCGGACACCCGTTGGGCGCCGGGCGGGCGCGCTGCGGGCGGTTCCCGCTAGGGAATGTCCAGCGGCGGGCGGTGGCAAACGTCGGTGCCGCTCCGCGTGGGCCGGGCCGGACGCACTGACGCCCCGTCAACGGCGATCGCGGTGACGGGGCGTCAGTCGGGTATCGGAACGTCGGGATCGGACGCTCCCGGCTCTTCGGCGGCGGGTGAGGGCTCCCGGTCGGAGGCGCCGCGCTGGGTCAGACGGTCGGGCACGGACGGATGAGCAGGCGCTCGCCGGTGCGGGCGGCGGCCTGGACGAGTTCGCGGACGGTCTCGGCGTCGGCGATCACGCGGTCGGTGGCGGTGCCGTGGGCGTCGTCCAGTCGGACGATCTCGAAGCGCATGGGCCTCTCCTTCTCTTGCCCCGTCGGGCGGGGCGGTCGTGGCTGAGTGGGTATCAGCCCTTTCGCGGTCTGTCGGATCGAACGGTCGACGGTCTGCTGAGGCAAAGGGGCTCCCCCTGCTTGCCAAGTGCGTCTGGTACTTCGTGAACCACTGTCTCGTGGTGCTGCTACCGGGCCGTTGCCCGTCCGTAAAGCCCAGGTTTCGGCGGATTGTCGCCAGCGTCGACCCCGACGATGATTCCCGGACAGAATCAAATATTACCGCAACTAACGAATTTTGTCGTGGGACTTCCCTGGGCGGGCGCCGGCGCCCGCCCAGGGAAGGTCCGGGCTCAGCCCCAGAAGGCCAGCAGGGCCTCGGCGGTGGCCTCCGGCCGTTCGGCGTTGGGGGAGTGGCCGGCGTCCTCGATCACCACGCGGCGGGCGCCCAGCCGCTCGGCCATCCGGGTCTGCTCCGGCACCGGCCAGGCGTAGTCCCGGACCCCGGAGAGCACCAGGGCGGGCAGCGCGGCCGCGGTCGCGGCCAGCTCGGCCACCCGGTCGGGCGCGGCGATCAGATGGGCGCCGGTGGTGGCGAGCGCCTGCGGCACGTTGGCCACCCAGCGGCGGTGCAGGAACTCCGCGACCTCGGGGGCGGGGCGGCGGGCCCGGTCGCCGCCGGTCTGCTCCGCCTGCTGCTCCATCTGCTGGAGCACCTGCCAGATCTCCTCCAGGCTCATCGACGGCAGCACGCCGATCAGCAGCTTGGTCCGCTCCGCCTCGGCGGGCTCGATCGAGGCCGGCCCGGTGGACATCAGGGTCAGCGAGCTCCACGGCAGCGGACCGTCGGCGGCCGCCGCCAGGACGGCCTCCCGGGCCACCTGGCCGCCGAAGGAGTGGCCGAGCAGGTGGAGCGGCGCGTCGCCCTCGGCGAGCACCGCGGAGAGCGCCCGGACGTCCGCCCCCAGGGCGTCGACCGCGTAGGCGGCCGGATCGTCGGGGCCGCCGCTCTCGTACTGGCCGCGCTGGTCGACCGCGGTCACCCGGTAGCCGGCCGCGGCGAGCGGCTCCAGGAGCGCGATGAAGTCCTCCTTGCTGCCGGTGAACCCGGGCACGAGCAGGGCCGTCCCGCGGACCGCGCCGGCCGGCTCCGCCCGCAGCGCGGCGAACTCCCCGCGCGCCGTCGGCACCCGCAGGGCGCGCGCGCAGCGGGGGAGGATGAGGAACGGCGGCGTGCTCATGGGCGATCTCCTGCGTGCGCGGGTGCGGTGCGGCGGGGCGACTGGCGCCGGTGACGCCGAGCGTAGCCGGGTGGAAACGCCGCAGGGGGCGACGCCGCCCGGTGGCCGGACGGGGTCGCCCCCTGCGCGTGGTGCGTGACCGGATCAGCTCTCCGGGGCCGCCTCGGGGGCCGCAACCGCCGGGCGGCGGGTGCGGGCCCGACGACGCGGGGCCGCGGCCTCGGCCGGGGCGTCCGCGCCGGCCTCGGGGGCCGCGGCGGCCTCGGCGACCGGCTCGGCCGTCGCCTTGGCCCGCGAGCGGGTCCGCTTCACGGCCGGCTTCCCCTCGGACTTCTCCGCGGTCTGCACGGCGGCGGCCGGAGCGGCGGCCTCGGTGACCGCGGCGGGCGCCTCGGTCACCGCGTCGACGGCGGTCTCGCCGGCGGCGGCGCGGGGACGGCGACGGCGGCGGCGCGGGGCCGCGCCCTCGCCCTCGGCACCCTCGACGGCCGGAGCCGCCGGGGCGTCGACCGCGGCGACGGCCTCGGTGGTCGCGTCGAGCACGGCGTCACCCTCGACCGTGGAACCACCGCGGGTGCGACGGCGCTCGCGGGCCCGGCGGGCGGGCTTCTCCTCGGCCGCCTCGGCGACGGGGGCGGCGCCCCGGCCGCCACCGGTCCGGCCGCCCTTGAGGGCGCGACCGGGCGCCGAGCGGGCCCCGCGACCGCCGGTCTCGCCGAGGTCCTCGACCTCCTCAGCGCCCAGCCCGGCCCGGGTCCGCTCGGAACGCGGCAGCACACCGGTGGTGCCCTTGGCGATCTTCAGCAGCTCGAACAGGTGCGGCGAGGTGGAGTAGGTCTCCTCCGGCGCGTTGAACGACAGGTCCAGCGCCTTGTTGATCAGCTGCCAGCGCGGGATGTCGTCCCAGTCGACCAGGGTGACGGCGGTGCCGGAGGCGCCGGCGCGGCCGGTCCGGCCGATCCGGTGCAGGTAGGTCTTCTCGTCCTCGGGGCACTGGTAGTTGACGACGTGCGTCACGCCCTCGACGTCGATGCCGCGGGCCGCGACGTCGGTGCAGACCAGGACGTCGACCTTGCCGTTGCGGAAGGCCCGCAGGGCCTGCTCGCGGGCGCCCTGGCCGAGGTCGCCGTGGACGGCGCCGGCCGCGAAGCCGCGCTGGGTCAGCTGGTCCGCGACGTCGGCCGCAGTGCGCTTGGTGCGGCAGAAGATCATCGCCAGCCCGCGGCCGTCGGCCTGCAGGATGCGCGAGACGAGCTCGACCTTGTCCAGCGAGTGCGCACGGAAGATGTGCTGCTCGGTGTTGGCCACGGTGGTGCCCGTGTCGTCCGGCGCGGCGGCGCGGATGTGGGTCGGCTGGTTCATGTACCGGCGGGCGAGGCTGATGACCTGGCCCGGCATGGTGGCCGAGAACAGCAGCGTCTGCCGCTTGGCCGGCAGCATGGTCAGGATCTTCTCGACGTCGGGCAGGAAGCCCAGGTCGAGCATCTCGTCGGCCTCGTCCAGGACGAGCGAGCGGACCCGCGAGAGGTCCAGCTTCTTCTGCCCGGCCAGGTCCAGCAGGCGGCCCGGGGTGCCGACCACGATGTCGACGCCCTTCTTGAGCGCCTCGACCTGCGGCTCGTAGGCCCGGCCGCCGTAGACGGCGAGCACGCGCACGTTGCGGACCTTGCCGGCGGTCTGCAGGTCGTTGGTGACCTGGGTGCAGAGCTCGCGGGTCGGGACGACGATCAGCGCCTGCGGGGCCTCGTGGAGCTGCTCCTCGGTGCCCCGGCCGGCGTCGACGTCGGCCCGGACGACGACCCGCTCGATCAGCGGGAGGCCGAAACCGAGGGTCTTGCCGGTGCCGGTCTTGGCCTGGCCGATGACGTCGTGGCCGGTCAGCGCGACCGGGAGGGTCATCTCCTGGATGGGGAAGGGGTGGATGATGCCGACGGCCTCCAGGGCCTCGGCGGTCTCCGGGAGGATCCCCAGGTCCCGGAAGGTGGTCTTGATGGGTTCAGCGTTGGTGGACAGGGTGCTGCCTCTTCCGTGTGGAGGGGCCGAGAACGAGCGGCGGGCGGGCAGCCGCGCTGCTGCGTACGGGCCTGGACGGCCCTGGTACAGCTGCGTGGACGCACAACCGCGCCGGTCCCTGCGGCCGGCCGGTCCGCGGGGCCCGGTGAGGGGCGCGGTCACGGCGGCGTCGGGGAGGATTCCCTTGAGGGACCTGCGCGGGACCTTGCGCCGTGCGGCGCGGTCTCGGCGGCCCTCGCTCGGCCACTGATGCGGTGCCAAGGCTTGAAGTCCAAGCCATGGTCGGAGCCGATCGGCTCTCCGACCGGGCATCCGCGTACGTGAGTGCCCGGCTTCCGGTGCGGGCACGTCCTGCCGGACGGTGCCGCTACGAAGCGGGCTTGCCCGGCGCACCGAGACGGCGGTGACACCGTGCGAGCACTACGGACCTCGCTACCACCATACAGTCACGCGACGACTCGAACACGTGACGCGTCTGACATCGCCCGCGCCGTACCGTCGCGCCGGCTCCGCGCCGGGCTCCCCGCGCACCGGTCGCGGAGCGGGTGCCGGGGGCCACCGCGCGTGTGCGGGGGGCCGCGCCGGACTAAGGTGGCAGGTCATGGAGACCCATGGTGAGACGCAGGACGACACGGCCGGCTCGATCGGGGACTGGGCGAGCTGCTCGGCCGATCCGGGCTACCGGGCGGCCGTGCTGGACCTGCTCGGCGCCCTCGCGTACGGCGAGCTGAGCGCCTTCGAGCGGCTCGCCGAGGACGCCAAGCTCGCGCCGGGCCTCGCCGACAAGGCCGAGCTGGCCCGGATGGCCTCCGCCGAGTTCCAGCACTACCAGCGGCTGCACGACCGGCTCGCGGAGGTCGGCGCGGACCCGCAGGAGGCGATGCGGCCGTTCGTCGAGCCGCTGGAGCTGTTCCACCGGATGACGGCACCCTCGGACTGGCTGGAGGGCCTGGTCAAGGCCTACGTCGGCGACGCGATCGCGACGGACTTCTACCGCGAGGTGGCCGTGCGGCTCGACGACGACACCCGGGACCTGGTCCTCGGCGTGATGTCGGACACCGGGCACGCCCAGTTCGCGGTCGACAAGGTTCGGCAGGCCATCGAGGCCGACCCGCGCTCGGGCGGCCGGTTGGCGCTCTGGGGCCGGCGGCTGATGGGCGAGGCGCTGAGCCAGGCCCAGCGGGTGGTCGCCGAGCGCGACGCGCTCTCCAACCTGCTGGTCGGCGGCGTCCAGGTGCAGGGCTTCGACCTGGTCGAGGTCGGCAAGATGTTCAACCGGATCACCGAGGCGCACACCAAGCGGATGGCCGCGCTGGGGCTCGCCTCCTGAGCTGCCCGGCCGGGCCGGCGGGGCTCAGGCGTGCCGCTGCCGGCGGTGCGCGCCCGCCCGGTGCGGGCGGTGCCGGTGGGCGGGCTGGCGCCCGGCCGCGAGGTCGGGCCGGGCCAGCACCGAGGTGAGCAGTGCCGAGGCGACCGCCGCGATGCCGATGCTGGCCGCCGGGACCCGGCCGTCCAGCGTGAAGTGCGTGATCACCCCGCTGAGCAGGGCCGACACCAGCGCCGTCCCGAGCGTCAGCCCCCGGCCGGCCGGGAAGTACGCCGGCAGGGCCAGCAGCGCGGTGGCCCCGACGATCAGGCCGACGAGGGCGAAGGCGATCGACTCGACCAGCAAGGGTGCCTCCCCGGTGCGGTGGGCGGCTCCGGACGGCCGCACTTGTCGCCGTACCCCGGTCCACCCGGCCGTACACGCAGTGGTGCCCCGTTCCCCGGGCGGGGAACGGGGCACCACGAAGCAGCTCAGAGCGTGCCGAACCCGACCTTGCGGGCGGCCTGCTCGCCGATCTCCACGTACGCCAGGCGCTCGGCCGGGACGATGACGCGGCGGCCGTGCTCGTCGGTCAGCGCGAAGAGCTTCGAGGGGCCCTCCAGCGCCTTGGCGATCGCGCTCTCGACCTCATCGGCGGTCTGCGAGCTCTCGATCACGATCTCGCGCGGCGCGTTCTGCACGCCGATCTTGACCTCCACGACTTCCGTCCCTCCGGGTTGCAGCCAGCCACGCGCGGTCACCGGACCGCCTGGGACAAGCGTTCGTGGTGATCGCGCCGTACGGCTTCACCATAGAGCACCGGATCAGTGCCCTGGCGAAGGTCGGCGGATCACTGGTCGGCGGCCTGCGCCTCGGCGGCCTCGGCGGCGGGGTGCATCGGGAAGCCCTTCAGGCCGCGCCAGGCCAGGCTGGCGACCAGCCGGACGGCTTCGTCGCGGGGGATCTCCAGGCCCTGGGAGAGCCAGTAGCGGGCGGTGATCTGGGCCAGGCCGCAGACGCCGGCGGCGAGCAGCTTGGACTCGGCCTCGGGGAGGTCGGTGTCCTCCTGGATGACCTTGCTGACCAGGGTCGCGCTGGCGTCCGAGGCCCGCTCCACCCGCTCGCGGACGGCCGGCTCGTTGGTCAGGTCCGACTCGAAGACCAGCCGGAAGGCACCGGACTCGCTGGAGACGTAGTTGAAGTACGCCTCCATCGTCGCGGCCACCCGGTGCTTGTTGTCGGTGGTCGCCGCGAGCGCCTCGCGGGTCGAGTCGACCAGGGCGTCGCAGTGCTTGTCCAGCAGCGCCAGGTAGAGCTCCAGCTTCCCGGGGAAGTGCTGGTACAGCACCGGCTTGCTGACGCCGGCGCGGTCGGCGATGTCGTCCATGGCGGCCGCGTGGTAGCCCTGCGCGACAAACACCTCCTGGGCGGCACCGAGCAGTTGTTCACGGCGGGCGCTTCGCGGCAGGCGGGCACCGCGCGGGCGCTCCTGCGCCTCCTGGATGGCCGTCACGGCGCTCCTCACTTCACGGGTTGTTCGGGGCTGGCAAGATGACCGATTCTACTTTTCGGTAACCGCGTTCGCGCTTGGCGAGCGTGAGAAAAGCACCGAGCCCCCTTGTCAGGAGCCCACAATACGGCGCTGACCACCGGCGACGGCAGTGGTGCGACAAGAGCTGGGACGGCCCCGGTGCACCCGCGGCTCACTACCATCGTCCACCATGAGCGGCGCCGAGCAGCGGGTACGTACGGAGGCGGGGGATCCCGCGGGGGTCCGGACGGTCGGAACCGCCGGTGCGGAACTGGCGGTGCACCGGGCCGGCGGCGAGGCCGCCGGCGGCCGGGAGCAGGCACTCTTCGTGCACGGACTCGGTGGCTCGGCGGCCAACTGGACGGCGTTGATGGAGCGGCTGGCAGGCCTCGTCGACGGGGAGGCGGTGGACCTGCCCGGCTTCGGGCACTCGGCGCCGCCGGCCGACGGGGACCTCTCCGTGTCCGGACACGTGCGCGCGGTGACCGGCTACCTGGAGGCGACCGGCCGCGGCCCGGTGCACCTCTTCGGGAACTCGCTCGGCGGCGCCGTCGCCGTCCGCCTCGCCGCGCTCCGGCCCGACCTGGTGCGCAGCCTGACGCTGATCTCGCCCGCGCTGCCCGAGCTGCCGCCGCAGCGCACCGCCTGGCCGACCGGGCTGCTCGCGGTGCCCGGCCTGCCCGCCCTGCTGGGCCGGCTGCCGTCGAACGGCCGCAGCCCGGAGGACGCCACCGAGGGCCTGCTGCGGCTGGTTTACGGGGATCCGCGGAGCCTCTCGCCGGCGGCCCGGGCCGAGGCGGTCGCCGAGTACCGGCGGCGGACCGCGGTGCCGCACGCGATGCGGGCGCTGACCGGCTCGGCCCGCGGGATCGTCTCGGCGTACGCCGAGCGGGGCGAGCAGGCGCTCTGGCGGCAGGCGGAGCGGGTCACGGCGCCCACGCTGCTGGTGTACGGCCTGCGCGACAAGCTGGTCTCGTACCGCTCGGCGCGACGGGCCTGCGCGGCGTTCGGGGACGCCCGGCTGCTGGTGCTGCCGGACTCCGGGCACGTGGCGATGATGGAGCACCCGGAGCGGGTGGCCCGGGCGGTGCGGGAGCTGCTGGCGCGGGGCTGAGCGGGGGCGCGGAGCCGCCGGCGCGGGGCCGGGCGGGGCGCGGAACGGGCCCGGCGGGGGCGTGGGACGGACGGGCGGTAACGCCCGGCTCCGGGGCGAGGTCACGCCGGTTCACTCGTTCAGGTGGCAACCAGGCATGTGACCGATGGAGGGCCGGGGCCCGGTCCTACCTTTCTGCTGTCGGACCGAACAGGTGTGGGGGAGTGGCGGCCGCCGGAGGAGCCGGAGGGCGGACGCACGCAGGGAGCCGGTGGTGCGACCGCCGGCCCGGGCCGCGGTGCTTCCGGCCGACCGGACTCCTCCGCCCGGGCCGCACCCGTGCCCGCACGGGGCGCCCGGGTGCCGATCGAGCCGCTCCAGCCATCCGTCGTCCCGTTCTGTTCTGGAGGTCTCCCGTGCGCGTTGCACTGCTCACCGAGGGTGCCCGTCCGCACCCCGGACACGGCGTCGGCGGCTGGTGCGCCCGGCTGGTGGAGGGTCTCGCCGAGCACGACTTCGAGCTGTTCGTCCTGGCCGGCGCGGCCGGTTCGGGCATCGCCGAGAGCCCGCTGGGGCGCTGGCTGGGGGTGCACGAGCTGGCGCTGTGGGGGCGCCGCCCGGCCGGCCGGCTGCCCGGCGCGCTGCGCGGACGCCAGTACGCCCGGGCGTACGAGGAGCTGGTCCGGGCCCTGGTGATGCCGGGCGAGCGGGCCTCCTTCGGGGCGGGGCTGTACCGGCTGGCGGCGCTCGCCCGGGAGGACGGCGGCCTGTCCGCGTTCCTGGCCTCCGCCGCCGCCCGGCGCACCCTGGAGCGGGTTTGGCGCTCGCCCGGCGCCGACACCACGGCCGGGCAGCCGCTGGTCCGTGACGTGCTGGTCGCGGCGGACCTGCTGGAGCAGTGCCTGCGCCCGCTCTCGGCCCCCTGGTACGGCGCCGGGCCGGGCGGCCTCGGCTCGGCCGACCTCTGCCACGTGGTCGGCGGCGGTCCGGCGGCGCTGCCGGCGCTGGTGGCCAAGCGGCTGCACGGGGTGCCGTTCGTGGTCACCGAGCACGGGCTGCACCTGCGCGAGCAGTACCTCGGCTACCGCGAGGCGCCCTACCGCTGGCCGGTCCGGGCCCTGCTGCTCTCCTTCTTCCGCTCGCTCACCGAGGAGACGTACCGGCAGGCCGCGATACTGACCCCCGGCAGCGCCCACGACCAGCGGTGGCAGCGCCGCTGCGGCGCCGACCCGGCGCGGACCAGGGTGGTCCACGAGGGCACCCCGGCGGTGGCCCGGGCCGCGGCCGGGCCGGAGCCGGCCGCGCCGACGCTGGCCTGGGCGGGCGCGCTGGAGCCGGGCCGGGACACCGAGCTGATGCTGCACGCCTTCGCGCGGGTCCGCGCCGAGCTGCCCGCGGCCCGGCTGGTGGTCCACGGCGAGGAGGCCGTCCCGGGCTACCGGGCGCACTGCGAGGCGGTGGCCGACCGGCTGGGGGTGGCCGGGGCGGTGGAGTTCGCCGGGCGGCCCGACCCGGTGGCGGCGGCCTGGGAGAGCGGCACGGTGGTGGTCTTCTCGGCGCTCTCGCAGCGCGGCCCCCGGCTGCTGGCCGACGCGATGCTGAGCGGCCGGGCGGTGGTCTCGACGGACGTCGGGGTGGCCCGGGAGGTGGTGGGCCCGACCGGACTGCTCGTCCCGCCGCGCGACCCGCGGGCACTGGCGGGCGCCTGTCTGGCCCTGCTGCGCGACCCGGAGCGGCGGGCCCGGCTGGGGCTGGCGGGCCGGTTGCGGGCGCAGGAACGCTTCGCCGTGGAACCGGTGGTCGGCGCGTTCCGGGAGATCTACCTGGAGCTGGTCTCGCAGTGGCCGGCCTTCCCGGCGGCCCGGTCCGGTGGTGCGGCCGCCGAGCGGCCCCGTCCGTTCGCCCGGCCCGCCGAGTACTGGCTGGCCGACCGCCGGGACGGCGCCGGCACCGGGCAGCCGGTCGGCGAGGGGCAGGGCGAGGGCGCGGGCGAGGCGTCCGAGCGGCCCGGCGCACTCGCGGAGGCCCTCTGATGGCCGGCGGCGCGCCGGTCGCCGGGAGCGGCCCGGCCACGGGGCCCGGAGTCTTCGGCGATCCGGTGCGGGAGGTGATGGCGGAGCACCGGGAGCTCTGCGAGCGGGCCGTCGATCCGCTGGAGATCGCCGCCGGGCTGGAGGAGGCGGGCTGCGGGCCGGAGACGGCCGCGCGCTGCCGGCACGCCGATCTGTTCTCGCTCGCCGACGAGCTGTACGCCCGGGTGCCGCGCCGTCCGCCGCCGGACCCGGCGGCGGCGGACGGCCACCGGCCGCGCCGGTGGGGTGCGGCGCTCCGGGCGGCGGCGCTGGCCGTGCCACCGGTCGGGGCGGCCGTCGGGGCGGCCGGGCGGTGGCCGGTGCTGCTGCCGGCCGCCGCCGTGCTCGCGCTGGGGTCGGC
>NZ_JBHWUI010000065.1:0-43250 GCF_042737525.1 Kitasatospora sp. NPDC059973
ACGGACCAGGGGGTCCGTGGGCCGCACCGCCCGGGGGCTCACCCGGCGGACGGCTCCAGGCCGGCCCGCAGCAGGCCGTAGGTGTAGGCGTCGTCCAGGGCCAGCCAGGACGCGGCGATCACGTTGTCGGCCACCCCGACGGTGGACCAGCTGGTGGTGCCGTCGGTGGACTCGATCAGTACCCGGGTCTTGGAACCGGTGCCGTGCTGGCCCTCCAGGATGCGGACCTTGTAGTCGACCAGCTCCAGCTTGGCCAGCTGCGGGTAGATCCGCTCCAGCGCGGTGCGCAGCGCCTTGTCCAGCGCGTCGACCGGGCCGTTGCCCTCGCCGGTGGCGATCCGGCGCTCGCCCTTGGCCCAGACCTTGACCGTCGCCTCGTTGCCCGCGAAGCCCTGCGGCCCCTGCTCGCTGATGGTCCGCCAGGACTCCAGGGTGTAGAAGCGCTCGCGGCTGCCGCGCACCTCGTCACGGAGCAGCAGCTCGAAGGAGGCGTCGGCGGACTCGTAGGTGTAGCCGAGGTTCTCCTGCTCCTTGACCCTGACGACCACCCGGCCGGCCAGGTCCCGGTCGCTGGACAGGTCGTAGCCGAGCTCCTTGCCCTTGAGCTCGACCGAGGCGCGGCCGGCCATGTCGGAGACCAGCATCCGCATGGTGTTGCCGACCGTCTCCGGGTCGATGTGCTGGTAGAGGTCCGGGTCGACCTTGATCGCGGAGGCGTGCAGACCCGCCTTGTGCGCGAAGGCGGAGTGGCCGACGTACGGCTGGTGGGTGGAGGGCGTCAGGTTGACCACCTCGGCGACCGCGTGCGAGATCCGGGTCATCTCGGCCAGGCTGCCGGGCGGCAGCACCCGGCGGTCGTACTTGATCTCCAGCGCGCCGACCACCGGGAACAGGTTGGCGTTGCCGACCCGCTCGCCGTAGCCGTTGGCGGTGCACTGGACGTGGGTGGCGCCCGAGTCGACCGCGGCCAGCGTGTTGGCGACGGCGCAGCCGGTGTCGTCCTGGGCGTGGATGCCGATCCGGGCACCGGGCTTGTAGGTCGCGGAGTCGGCGAGGACGTCGGCGACGATGTCGCGGACGCCGGCCGGCAGCATCCCGCCGTTGGTGTCGCAGAGCACCACCACGTCGGCACCGGCCTCGTGCGCGGCGCGGACCACCGCCAGGGCGTAGGCGCGGTTGGCCTTGTAGCCGTCGAAGAAGTGCTCGCAGTCGATGAACACCCGGCGGTCCTGGGAGCGCAGGTAGGCCACGCTGTCCCGGATCATCTCCAGGTTCTCGTCCAGCGTGGTGCGCAGCGCCAGTTCGACGTGCCGGTCGTGGGCCTTGGCGACCAGGGTGATCACCGGGGCGCCGGAGGTCACCAGGGCGGCCAGCTGCGGGTCCTCGGCCGCCTTGCCGCCGGCCCGCCGGGTGGCGCCGAAGGCGACCAGCTGGGCGTGCCGGAGGTCCAGTTCGGCGGCGGCCCGGGCGAAGAACTCGGTGTCCCGCGGATTGGCGCCGGGCCAGCCGCCCTCGATGAACCCGACCCCGAACTCGTCCAGATACCGGGCAATGGTCAGCTTGTCGGCCACCGTGAGGTTGATGCCCTCGCGCTGCGCGCCGTCGCGCAGGGTGGTGTCGAAGACGTGGAAGCTGTCGTCGGTGCGATTGCTGGCCTGGGTCATGGCCCTGGGTCTCCGTTCCGGGAGGTTGGTACTGCTCTGCCGGTTCTGATCCGGCTCCACTGTCCAGCATCCCGCGCGCGCCCGGTGTCGCTCGGCCCCTTGTGGGGGCTCCGGCCGGTCCGGGGGTGTGCCGTTCGGGCCGGGCCCGAAAAGCAAAAGACCCCTCGCGGGTGCGAGAGGTCTGCGCGCGGGTCTGGACGCTGGTGGTCGCTCCGCATCGGGTACTGCGGAGCGGTCACTGCGGACCGGCGCGCCTGCTGCTAATGATCAGCGAAAGCGAGGACACGCTCGCAGTGTGGCACACCCTCCGGAGTCCGGCCCGGCCGTCTCGCGATCCGAAACGGCACGGGCCGGGGCGGCTCCGGATCAGACGATCTTGTGCAGCCAGCCGTGGGTGTCGGGGCGCTGGCCGCCCTGGATGGCCAGCAGCGCCCGGCGCAGCTCCATGGTGGTCGGGCCGGGCTCGCCGGCGCCGACGGTCCAGTCCCCGCCGCGGGACTTGACCGAGCCGACCGGCGTGATGACGGCGGCGGTGCCGCACGCGAAGACCTCGGTGAGGGTGCCGTCGGCGTTGCCCCGCTTCCACTCGTCCGTGGAGATCTTCCGCTCCTCGACGGCGTAGCCGAGGTCGGCGGCGAGCTGGAGCAGCGAGTCGCGGGTGATGCCGGGGAGCAGCGCGCCGGAGAGCTCGGGGGTGACGATCTTCGCGTCCTTGCCCTCGCCGAAGACGAAGTACAGGTTCATCCCGCCCATCTCCTCGATCCACCGGTGCTCGGCGGCGTCGAGCCAGACCACCTGGTCGCAGCCCTTGGCGGCGGCCTCGGCCTGGGCGACCAGCGAGGCGGCGTAGTTGCCGGCGCACTTGGCGGCACCGGTGCCGCCCGGCGCGGCGCGGACGTAGTCCTCGGAGAGCCAGACCGAGACCGGCTTGACGCCACCGGAGAAGTAGGCGCCGGCCGGCGAGGCGATGATCATGAAGAGGTAGGAGTTGGCCGGGCGCACGCCCAGGCCGACCTCGGTGGCGAACATGAAGGGCCGCAGGTAGAGGCTCTGCTCCTGCTCGTTCGGCACCCAGTTCTGCTCCTGCTGGACCAGGTGCTCGACGGCCTCGACGAAGGTCTCGATCGGCAGCTCCGGCATGGCCAGCCGGCGGGCGGAGGCCTGGAAGCGGGCGGCGTTGGCCTCCGGGCGGAAGGTCGCGATCGAGCCGTCGGCCTGGCGGTAGGCCTTCAGGCCCTCGAAGATCGACTGACCGTAGTGCAGCGTCATGTTCGCCGGGTCGATCTCCAGCGGCGCGTACGGCGCCAGCTGGGCGTCGTGCCAGCCCAGGCCCTCGGTCCACCGGATGGTGACCATGTGGTCGGTGAAGATCCTCCCGAAGCCGGGGTTGGCCAGCCGGGCCTCGCGCTCCGCGTCGGACAGCGGGTGCGCGGAGGGCTTGAGGTCGAACGTGATGGGCGCCTGGGTGGGCGTGCTCATGGCTGTGTGTCCTTCACCGTGGGGTTGGTCCGGGCCGCCTCCGTCGGGTGAACGTTTCGGCGAACGAACGCACGACGGCACGGCCCACTGTCGATACTCGCATCCAGAGGGCCGTGCCGAACAGCTGTCGACCCCAGGAGGAGTCGGCGGCCGCGGTTGTGCGCTTGTGCGCCCCGGCCCCTTCGGCCGGAACACCGCTTGTCGGATCCGGCCTCCCGGCCTGATCCCGCGTGTCGGATCCGGCCTGTCAGCCGGATACTCGGGCGGCGAGCGCGTCGCCGACCTGGGAGGTGCTGCGGGCGCCGGTGCGCTCGGTCAGGTCCGCGGCGACCGCGGCCTCGACCGCGGCGGCCTCGGCGGCGAAGCCGAGGTGCTCCAGCAGCATGGCGACCGAGAGCACGGTGGCGGTCGGGTCGGCCTTGCCCTGGCCCGCGATGTCCGGGGCGGAGCCGTGCACGGGCTCGAACATCGACGGGAAGTCGCCGCTCGGGTTGATGTTGCCGCTGGCGGCCAGGCCGATCCCGCCGGTGACGGCGGCGGCCAGGTCGGTCAGGATGTCGCCGAACAGGTTGTCGGTGACGATCACGTCGAACCGCTCGGGCTGGGTGACGAAGAAGATGGTCGCCGCGTCGACGTGCAGGTAGTCGGTGGTGACCTCGGGGAACTCCCGGCCGACCTGCTCGAAGATCCGCGTCCACAGGTGACCGGCGTGCACCAGCACGTTGTTCTTGTGGACGAGGGTCAGCTTCTTGCGCGGCCGCGCCTGGGCCCGGCGGTAGGCGTCGCGGACGACCCGCTCGATGCCGTAGGCGGTGTTCAGGCTGACCTCGGTGGCCACCTCGTGCTCGGTGCCGGTGCGCAGCGAGCCGCCGTTGCCGACGTACGGGCCCTCGGTGCCCTCGCGGACGACCACGAAGTCGATCGCGGGGTCACCGGCCAGCGGCGACGCGACGCCCGGGAAGAGCCGGCCCGGCCGCAGGTTGATGTGGTGGTCGAAGGCGAACCGCAGCTTCAGCAGCAGCCCGCGCTCCAGCACCCCGGACGGGACGCTCGGGTCGCCGATGGCGCCGAGCAGGATCGCGTCGTGGGTCTTCAGCTCCGCCAGCACGCTGTCCGGCAGCGTCTCGCCGGTGCGGTGGTAGCGCCGGGCGCCGAGGTCGTACTCGGTGGTCTCCAGCTTCACGTCGGCGGGCAGCGCCGCGCCAAGGACCTTGAGGCCTTCGGCCACCACTTCCTGGCCGATGCCGTCACCGGGAACTACTGCGAGACGAATGGTGCGAGACATGCTCGGACCCTACTCCGCCGTCCCAGGGGCTGACACTTCGCGTCCACTATCCGGACGCCCGATCAGATGAGGTCGACATCGACCGCGAACGGCCGGTCGAGCTTCAGCTGCTGGTGGTGGATCCCGGTCAGCCGGTAGGACGGCGTCGCCGGATCCAGCACGTACGTGTGGTGATTCCTCCCACCGGTAATCCTGACGGACGCTCTCGGGCCACTCGGCGGGATCCCGCCGGACGTCACTCCCACGAGGGAGCGCGGGAGGCGGAACCCGCGCCCGGGGCGCGTCTATGCTCGCGACGAACTGGTCCGGCATTCCTCGTGGAACGGGGCGAATCACCATGGCCGAGCGACGGCGGGAGGCGTTGGCCTGCGGGGTCGCGGCGGGCCTGGGCATGGCCGGGTACGCGCTCGCCGCCGCCCTGCGCGGGGCCTGGCCGCCCGGGGCCGCGGAGACGGCGGTGCCGTTCCACGCCCAGCTGTGGGACCTCGTCCACGGCGAGACCACCGGGGACCTGCTGTTCACCTGGAACAGCGGGTACGGCGCGCCGTTCCTGGCCGACTTCTTCGCCTACCTGATGAACCCGTTCTCCTGGCCGGCCGCGCTGCTGCCGCGCGACCAGGCCCAGCTCGCGGTCTTCCTGGTGGCGCTGGGCAGCATCGGCCTGGGCACCGGCCTGATGACCCACGCGCTGGGCCGCCTGCACGCCGGCCCGCACTGGCTGCGGGCGGTCGCCGCCCTCGGCTACGGGCTCTGCGCCTGGGTGCCGACCGTGGGCGGGGCGGCCCCGATGTGGCTCTGGGGCCTGGTCTCGCTGCCGCTGCTCGTCCTGGCCGGCGACTGGTGCCTGCACGAGCGCCGCTGGGTGGCCGGCACCCTCTGCGTCGCCCTCGCCTGGGCGGGCAACCTCTACACCGCCGCGATGGCCACCATCACGGCCGGCCTGGTGCTCGCGGTGCGGCTGGCGGCCGTCCGGCGGCCGTTCAAGGCCGTGGTCCGGGTGACCGGTCGGGCGGTCACCACGGCCGGCCTCGGGGTGCTGCTCGCCGCACCGGTGCTGTTCGTCGGCGTCCGGGCCGCCCAGGAGGCGCAGCCCGAGTCCCCCGTCCAGCCGCTCGGCCCCTCCGGGCTCGGCGGGCACCTCGCCCAGTTGCTGCCCGGCACCCAGAGCGGGCGGCCACTGCCGGACGTCTCGATCGGCCTGCTCGGCCTGCTGCTGGTGGCCGGGCTGCCGTTCAACCGGCGGGTGCGGCCCCGGGAGCGGATCGTCTGGTGCGCCCTGCTGGCCCTGGTGGTGCTGAGCTTCGTCTGGACGCCGACCGTGCTGGTCTGGCACGGCCTGGCCATCCCGGCCGGCGGCCCCTACCGGGCGGCCTTCGTGCTCAGCGGGCTGCTGGTGCTGGCCGGCTGGGTCTCGCTGGTGCACCGGCCCGACACCCCGACGCTGCTCGGCGGCGCCGCCGTGGTCGCCCTGGTGGCCGGGATCGCGGCGGCGCACCGCCCGGTGCACGGGTCGACCTGGGCCCTGCTCGCGCTGGGCGGCGCGGTGCTGCTCGCCGCGCTGTGGACCCTGGAGCACCGGCACACCGACCGCCGGGCGGGCGCCGCCGCGACCGCCGTCCTGGGCGCCGCGGTGCTCGGCGGAGCGGTCTGGTCGGCCTACGCCGCGCTGGGCACGCCGGCCGGCGGGACGCCCTCGGGCGCCGCCGTCCGGGCCGCGCACGCGGCGCTGCGGCAGGCCGCCGACTGGCCGCGGGCCCGGAGCGACCCGGGACCGCACGCCTTCACCCCGAACGACCCGCTGCTGCTCGACGGCCAGGGCGGCGGCTACTCCAGCGGGTCCCTGCCCACCGTCACCGCGCTGCTGCTGCACGACCTGGGCGCCGGCTGGTCGGCCGGCGGGCGGCTCACCCGGAGCGTCACGGACCCGGTCGGACGGGCGCTGTTCGCCGTCCGGACCCAGCTCGCCGACGGGCCGCCGCCGAACGGCTTCACGGTCGCCCGGTCCGCCGCTCCCCCGCTGGTCACCGTCCTCCCGGCGGGCTCCGCCCCGGACACCTCCTCGGTCTGGTCGCGCCAGGAGTCGCTGCTCGGCGGCCCGGTCTACGACGTCCCCGGGCTGGTCCCGGCCGGCGGTCCGGAGCCGGCGCAGCACGGCAGCAGCGGCTGGTCCGTCCCCGCCACCCCCGCCGGTTCGGACGGCACCGCGTTCACCGCGGCCTGCACCCCGGGCGCCACCGCGTACTTCCACGGGGTCTGGTTCGACGGCACGGTGAGCGGCCTCGCCGCGAGCTACCGCAGCGACGGCGAGCAGCCGACCACCGCGGTGCCGATCCACGAGCTGGGGACGGTGCCCGCCGACGGCGTGGTGCGGGTGGTGCTGCGCGCGGACACCGTCACCCAGGTCCCGGCCCGGCCGGTCGGCTGTCTGCGGCCCGGCGCGCTGGACGCGGCCGTCGCGCGGCTCACCGCGACCGGCGCCCGCTCGGTCACGGCCGGCGGGCACACCCTGGCCGCCGCCCTCCCGCCCGGCAGCACCGGGACGGCGCTGCTCTCCGTCCCCGCCACCGCGGGCTGGACCTGCGCGACCGGCGGCGGCCGGCCCACCGCGCCCACCTCCGTCCTCGGCATGATCGGTGTCCCGCTCGGCGCCGGCGCGGACCGGATCAGCTGCTCGTTCCGCCCGCCCGGTCTGACCGAGGGACTGCTCCTCGCGCTGGCCGCGGCCGCCGTCACCACCCTGACCGGGGTCTTCGGCCGGCTCCGCCACCGGCCCACCCGCACACCGCGCCGGATCCGCCGGGCCGCCCACCGGGGGCGCGCCGACGGGTAGCGATGCCGGAGGCCGTCACCGCGTGCGGTGACGGCCTCCGGCGGGGCGGGACGGGACGGATCGGTCAGGGGAGGGCGAGGACCTGTCCCCGGTGGCCGTCCCGGTTGAAGTGGTGGAGCAGGAGCAGCCGGGAGGTGTCACCGCCGGCGCGCCGGACATCGAGGACGGTGCCCGGCGGGAGGGCGGCGGCCACCGCGGCGGGGCCGCCGGGGCCGGTCCGGACGTCCACGGCGGGGTGCAGCACGTCGACCGCGAGGGTGGGCCTGGTGCCGCGCAGGCCGACGGCGGAGAACGCCTCGGCCGGGTCGGGCTTCCCCGAGGTGGCGACACCGGTCCAGAGCCCGTAGCGGACGGTGCTGTGCCCGGCGCGCACCCCCGGCAGGGCGGCGAGGCGCACCGGCAGCACCAGGACGTCGCTGTCCAGCAGCGCGGTGTCGGTGTCCCCCCAGCGGGCGTTCAGCGGCTGGACGTCCAGCTCGGCACCGCTGCGGGCGTCCACCGACCGGGCGACCAGGACGTCGCTGCCGGGCTGCCGGTCCGCCTTGACGAAGACGTCGGTGGCGCCGTCCCCGTCGGTGTCCAGCGAGGCCCGGACGGCGAAGACGCCGACCGGGGTGGCGGCGGGCGCCCAGAACTGCGCGGCGAGGTAGAGCATGCCCTGCCCGTCGCCGACGGCGGGCGCGTCGGAGGCCGCGCCGACCGCGCGCAGGTTGGCCGCCCGGTCGCCGGGGCGCTCGACGCAGACGTCCTGCGGGGCCTGCGGTTCGGTGCTCTCCTCCGGGACGATGCCGGCCCCCGGTCCGACCGCGGCGCCGCTGTCGGGCGGGCAGTCGGGCCAGCGGGCGCCCTCGCCGCCCAGCGCGAAGGCGCTGAGCAGTCCGGGCTGCTCGGCCGGCGCCCGGGTGCCGCCGAGCACGACCAGGGCGCCGGTCCCGGTGCCGCGCGCCGGCGCCGCCGCGCTCAGGTCCGAGGCCGGGCGGGGAGCGGCGAGCAGCGGGACCCGCAGCTCGGGCAGCGCGTCGTCCGAGACGGGCGTGAGCAGCAGCCGCCCGGAGAGCTCGCCCCGGTAGCTGCGGGCCCGGCCGCCCTGGCTGGTGTCGATGGTCGGGTCGGGCGCGCGGCCCAGCTGTCCCGGGACGGTCAGCGTGACCCTGACCCGGGCGGTGCCGCCGGCCGGCACCTCGACCCGGTCGGGCGCGATCTCGAAGCGGGCGCCGGGCAGTTCGGTGGCGGCCGCGTAGCCGGTGCGGTACAGCGCCGAGGTGCCGGACAGGTTGCGGACCTCGACCTCGCGGACGAGCCCGAGCGGGCCGCCGACGGCCACCGGGCCGAAGGAGACGCCGACGCTGCCCGGCGCCGCGCCCTCGCCCGCCGCGTAGGCGACCACCGGGGTCCGGACGGCGCGGTCCACCTGGGCCCGGCCGGCGCCGGTGCGCTCGGGGCCGTAGACCGGGCCGGTGTGCCCGTCGCCGGGCCAGGTGTCCCCGGCGGTGTTCATCAGCGCGGCCTTGAGCTGCTCGACCGTCCACTCCGGGTGGGCCGCGCGGACCAGCGCGGCCAGCCCGGCGACGTGCGGGGTGGCCATCGAGGTGCCGTCCTCGCGCTGGCCGCCGACGCCGCTGCCGGCCTTGGCGGACCAGATGGTCTCGCCGGGGGCGGCGAGGTCGGGCTTGACCACGCCGGGGACGCCGATCCCGCGCGAGGTGAAGTCGGTGAGGGTGTCGGCGCGTTGCGGCTGGTCCTGGGAGACGACACCGTGCAGCGGATTGCCGGGGGCGGCCAGCCGGACGGTGACCGGGCCGCTCGCGGCACCCTGGCGCAGCCGTTCGCCGTCGGCCCGGGCGAGCAGCGCGAGCGGGATCCGGTCGTTGCCGGAGACCTCGGCGAGGTGGTCGTCGTCGGCGGCGAGCAGCGCGCCGATCGCGCCCGCGTCGGCGGCGTGGTCCGCGCGCGGCCCGGAGCCGCA
The DNA here is from genome assembly GCF_042737525.1 of Kitasatospora sp. NPDC059973. Taxonomy (NCBI): domain Bacteria; kingdom Bacillati; phylum Actinomycetota; class Actinomycetes; order Kitasatosporales; family Streptomycetaceae; genus Kitasatospora; species Kitasatospora sp. NPDC059973. The sequence goes on from NZ_JBHWUI010000065.1 coordinate 9,225, forward strand.
GGCCCGCTCGGACGCCCGGGTGCTCCAGGCGAGGACGGCGATCCGCCCGGCGAGCCGCTGCCGGTCGGCCTCGCCGAACGCCGTGCAGCCGTCGGACTGGTCGACGGGCAGGGCGAGTTCACCGCTGACGTCGGCGCTCGACCAGCCCTGGTAGCGGGCGCTCCAGTGGCTCGGGACGACCCCGGCGAGCGGCTCGGGGGCCAGTACCGTCAGGCCGTCGGCGTCGCTGTGCGGGTCGACCGAGGCGGCGACGGCGACGGCCCGGGCGGCGGTGCCGGGGCTGCCGCCGATGCCGTAGACGTCGCCCTCGTTCCCGGCCGCCGCGACCACCACGGTGCCGAGTTCGGAGAGGTGGTCGACGGCGATCGCGTCGGCGTCGTCGGTGGCGCCGAAGCGGCTGCCGAGGGAGAGGTTGACGACGTCGAGCCGGTCGCCGAGGTCGCCGTCGCCGTTCGGGTCGGCGGCCACGTCGAGGGCCTGGGCGAGCTGGTCGGTGGCGCCGTCGCAGCCGAACACCCGGATCGCGTACAGCTGCGCGCCGGGCGCGGCGCCCGGGCCGACCGCGAAGCCGGCCGGGTCGAGGCCGGGCCGGTAGGGGCCGGGGTAGGGGCGGCCGTCGGTGGTGACGCCGAGGCCGGCGGCGGTACCGGCGACGTGCGTGCCGTGGCCGTTGAGCGCGCAGTCGATCGGGTTGTCGTCCGGGTGCGGGTCGGGCTGGTGGTGCGGGGAGGCCGGGTCCGGGTTGTAGTCGTCGCCGACCAGGTCGCGGCCGCCGACCACCTTGGCGTTCGGGAAGAGGCCGGCGGGTGCGGGCTTGGCGCCGTCCACGGCCTTGAACGCGTCCTCGGTGCCGGGGCCGCCGAAGTCCGCGTGGGTGTAGTCGATGCCGCTGTCGATGATGCCGATCCGCACCCCCTGACCGGTGTTGCCGGCCCCGGCGTCACCGGATCCGGCGTCCCAGACCCACGGCGCACCGGTCAGCGGCACGGAGTGCGCGTTGTCCCGCTGCTTGCGCACGATGGGGTGGACGGCCCGGACGCCCGGCAGCGCGCGCAGGGCGGGCAGCCGCGAGGCCGGCACGGTGACGGCGAGTCCGGTGAGCAGGGTTCGGGTGCGGTACAGCTCGCGGACGGTGGGAGCCGTGCCGCGGACGGCCCGGGCCAGCCGGTCGAGCGCTTCGGACGCCCGGGTCACCTGCTCGGCTCCGGCCCGCGCGGCCTCCTGGCGGACGGCCTCCGGGGAGCGCCGGGCCCGCCGGGCCTCGGCGGCCGCCTGCCGCCAGGCCGGACCTGCGGCCTCGGTGCCGAGCTCCAGCAGGACGGAGGCCGGGCGGCCGGCGCCGGGGGGCTCGGCCGTCGGTGGACTGCCGGCCGCCGGGGCGGCGGTGAGCAGGAACGGCCCCGCCAGCAGGGCCAGGGTGAGGCCGATCCGGGCGATCGGACGACGGACGGGTGGCTGACGCACTGGGCCCTCTCCCCCGGCAAGGGGAACTGATCCGCACGCCGTGCCGCTGACGCCCGCCCGCGCGGACGCCGATCACCCTTCCGGGGCCCCAAATTAGGATGATCGCGCCGGACAGCGCGAGCAACATCCCTCCAACGGGTGCCACGTGCACTCTCGGGAGTGACTCACCGTCAGGCCGTGCGGGCTATTCGGCAGATGAACGCCGGTTCCGGAGGGCGAGGCCCGCCCGGCCCAGCGGCGAGCGGCCCTGGGCCCAGGACGCCGGGAGGCGGCCCGCTCAGAGGTGGCCGGTCACGCCACCGTTGTCACGGCGGTCCAGCGCGCGCTGCAGCGCGGCGGCGGCGAACGGGGGCCGCTCGGTCGCGCGGCGGCGGCGCGGCGCACGGGCGGTGGTGGCGGGGGCGGGGGTGGCGTGGCGGTCTGCGGTGGGAGGCATACCGGGCTCCTTGGATCGAATGCGCCGGGCAGTGGCGCAGAGGGTGGGGAGAGGGGGGTGCCGGCGAAGCGCGTCGCCAGGGGGGCTCACGGCGGAGCGGGAGCACGCCGGGCGGGGATCGCCTGCCCACGGCGTACGGGCGCACACGGGCCGCACACCCTGGCTGCAGGGGCGGCGCACCGTATGGCTCTTCCACGGTACGACCCGGGCCCTGGCCTGTCTGCACGAATACTTGGATTTCCTAGTATCTGAGACGGGACTCACCCGGAACGCCGGTCCGGCCCCGGACGCGACAGGGCCCGGACCACCGCGCGGCGGTGGTCCGGGCCCTGTCGAACGGCTCTGCCGGGGCTCAGGCGCCCAGGTCGACCGAGCGGGCGAAGCGGGCGCCGATCTCGGCCGCGATCGCCGACAGCACCTCCTGCGGGATCTGGGAGTCCACGGTGATCGAGGCGAGCGCGCCGCTGCCGTCGCGGGCCACCTGCATGCCGGCGATGTTGATGCCGGCGTCGCCGAGGTGGCGGCCGAGCACGCCGACCACGCCCGGGCGGTCCTCGTACTTGAAGAACGCCATGTGGTCGGTGAGCGCCACGTCCACGTCGAAGGCGTCCACGCCGACGATCTTCTGGGTCTGCTTCGGACCGGCCAGGGTGCCGGAGATGGCGATCTCGCCGCCGTCCGCCAGGGTGCCGCGGACGGTGATCACGTTGCGGTGCTCGGGGCTCTCGCTGGAGGTGGTCAGGCGCACCTCGACACCGCGCTCCTGGGCGAACAGCGGGGCGTTGACGTAGGACACCGTCTCCGCCACGACGTCCTCGAACACACCCTTGAGGGCGGACAGTTCGAGCACCTTCACATCGTGCTGGGTGATCTCGCCGCGGACCTCGACGTCCAGGCGGACGGCCACCTCGCCGGCCAGCGCGGTGAAGATCCGGCCGAGCCGCTCGGCCAGCGGCAGGCCCGGGCGGACGTCCTCGGCGATCACGCCGCCCTGGACGTTGACGGCGTCCGGGACGAGCTCGCCGGCCAGCGCCAGGCGGACGGACTTGGCGACCGCGATGCCGGCCTTCTCCTGGGCCTCGTCGGTGGAGGCGCCCAGGTGCGGGGTGGCCACCACGTTGTCGAAGCCGAACAGCGGGGAGTCGGTGCACGGCTCCTTGGCGTAGACGTCCAGACCGGCGCCGGCCACCCGGCCGTCGCGCAGGGCGCTCGCCAGCGCGGCCTCGTCCACGATGCCGCCGCGGGCGGCGTTGACGATGCGCACGCTGGGCTTGACCTTGTGCAGCGCCTCGTCGCCGATCAGACCGATGGTCTCCGGCGTCTTCGGGAGGTGGACGGTGATGAAGTCCGAGATCTCCAGCAGCTCTTCCAGCGAGACCAGCTTGACGCCCATCTGCGCGGCGCGGGCGGCCTGGATGTAGGGGTCGTACGCGACGATCTGCATGCCGAACGCGGACATCCGCTGCGCGACCAGCACGCCGATCCGGCCGAGGCCGACGACGCCGAGGACCTTCTCGCTCAGCTCGACGCCGGTGTACTTGTTGCGCTTCCACTCGCCCTGCTTCAGGGCGGCGTTGGCCGGCGCGATGTTGCGGGCGACCGAGATCAGCAGGCCGCAGGCGAGTTCGGCGGCGGTGACGATGTTGGAGGTCGGCGCGTTGACGACCATCACGCCGGCCTTGGTGGCCGCGGCGACGTCCACGTTGTCGAGGCCGACGCCGGCGCGGGCGACCACCTTGAGCTTGCGGGCGGCGGCCAGCGCCTCGGCGTCCACCTTGGTGGCGGAGCGGATCAGGATGGCGTCCACGTCCGCGATCGCGGTCAGCAGCTCGGTGCGGTCCGCACCGTTGCAGTGGCGGATCTCGAAGTCCGGCCCGAGGGCGTCGACGGTGGCGGGGGACAGCTCTTCGGCGATCAGTACAACGGCGGTCTTGGTCACAGTGCTCACGACAGTGGTCCTTAACTGTCCGGTTCCCCCCGGCACGTAGGTGGCGTGGAAGGCGGGGGGAAGGTGGCATGCCGCGTAGGTAGACGCACGACGCTGTGGGCCTGACGCGCACTCGGAAGTGTATCGACGGGCTGGGTACCAGGCTGCTCCCGTCCGGCGAAATCACCCGGACGGGAGCAGCCTAGTTGTACAAGGACCCTACGGAATCGGACAGGTCCCGAAGGGGGCGGAGCCTTAAGGCTCAGGCCTCTTCCTTGACCCAGCTCATCAGCTTGCGGAGCTTCTTGCCGGTGGTCTCCAGCAGGTGGTCCTCGTCGGCCTTCTTGTACTCGTTGTACTTGGGCAGACCGGCCTTGTACTCGGCGATCCAGGTGTTGGCGAAGGTGCCGTCCTGGATCTCGGCGAGGACCTTCTTCATCTCGGCCTTGGTGGCGTCGGTGATGATGCGGGGGCCGGTGACGTAGTCGCCCCACTCGGCGGTCTCGGAGACCGACCAGCGCATCTTCTCCAGGCCGCCCTCGTACATCAGGTCGACGATGAGCTTCAGCTCGTGCAGGCACTCGAAGTAGGCGATCTCCGGCTGGTAGCCGGCCTCGACCAGGGTCTCGAACCCGGCCTTCACCAGGGCGGCGGTGCCACCGCAGAGGACGGCCTGCTCACCGAACAGGTCGGTCTCGGTCTCCTCGGTGAAGGTCGTCTTGATGACGCCGGCCTTGGTGGCGCCGATGCCCTTGGCGTAGGACAGCGCCAGCTCCAGGGCCTTGCCGGAGGCGTCCTGCTCGACGGCGACGATCGCGGGGACGCCGCGACCCTCCTCGTACTGGCGGCGGACCAGGTGGCCCGGACCCTTCGGGGCGACCATGCAGACGTCGACGTCGGCCGGCGGCTTGATGAAGCCGAAGCGGATGTTCAGGCCGTGGCCGAAGAACAGGGCGTCGCCCGCCTTCAGGTGCGGCGCGATGGACTCCTCGTAGACGTCGGACTGGATCGGGTCCGGCACCAGGATCATGATGACGTCGGCCTCGGCGGCGGCCTCGGCCGGGGTGACGACGCGCAGGCCGGCCTCCTCCGCCTTGGCGCGGGACTTCGAGTCGGCCTTCAGACCGACCCGGACGTCGGCACCCGAGTCGCGCAGGGACAGCGCGTGGGCGTGGCCCTGGCTGCCGTAGCCGATGACCGCGACCTTGCGGCCCTGGATGATGGACAGGTCGGCGTCGTCTTCGTAGAACAGCTCGGCCACGGGGGCACATCTCCTTGCGTGATGGTCTTGCCGGGTACGTTCCCACGGTACGTGGACCCGGCAGGGTGCGGGACGGTGCTTCAGGGGGTGAGACGACCGCGCTACGCGCTGCGGTCGAGGGCGCGCAGCGAGCGGTCGGTGATCGACCGGGCGCCGCGGCCGATGGCCACCAGGCCGGACTGGACGAGCTCCTTGACGCCGTACGGCTCCAGCATCCGGAGCATGGCCTCCAGCTTGTCCGAACTACCGGTGGCCTCGATGGTCACCGCGTCGGGGGACACGTCGACCGTCTTGGCGCGGAAGAGCTGGACGATCTCGACGATCTGCGACCGCGTCTCGTTGTCGGCGCGGACCTTCACCAGGACCAGTTCCCGCTGGATCGCAGCGGACTGGTCGAGTTCGACGATCTTTATCACGTTCACGAGCTTGTTGAGCTGCTTGGTGACCTGTTCCAGCGGGAGGTCCTCGACGTTGACCACGATCGTCATCCGGGAGATGTCCGGGTGCTCCGTCGGGCCGACGGCGAGGGAGTCGATGTTGAAGCCCCGACGGGAGAACAGCGAGGCGATGCGGGCGAGCACGCCGGGCTTGTTCTCGACCAGGACGGAGAGGGTGTGCTTGGACATGGGGTCTCTGTTCCCTTGGCGTTCCGGAGCGGGCGTCAGTCGAGGTCGTCGCCGAAGTCGGGCCGGACGCCCTTGGCGAACTGGATCTCGTCGTTGCTGGTGCCGGCCGCGACCATCGGCCAGACCATGGCGTCCTGGTGGACGATGAAGTCGATGACGACCGGGCGGTCGTTGATCTCCATCGCCTGCTTGATCACCGCGTCCAGGTCCTCCGGGCGCTCGCAGCGCAGGCCGACGCAGCCCATCGCCTCGGAGAGCAGCACGAAGTCGGGGATCCGGGTGCCCTGGGCCGGCGGCTCGATGCCGTCGTGGTCCGGGCCGGCGTGCAGCACGGTGTTGGAGTAGCGCTGGTTGTAGAAGAGGGTCTGCCACTGGCGGACCATGCCCAGCGAACCGTTGTTGATGACCGCGACCTTGATCGGGATGTCGTTCAGGGCGCAGGTGACGAGTTCCTGATTGGTCATCTGGAAGCAGCCGTCGCCGTCGATCGCCCAGACCGCCGTCTCGGGGCGGCCCGCCTTGGCCCCCATCGCGGCCGGCACCGCGTAGCCCATGGTGCCCGCGCCGCCCGAGTTCAGCCAGGTGGCCGGCTTCTCGAACTGGATGAACTGCGAGCTCCACATCTGGTGCTGGCCGACGCCCGCGGCGTAGATCGCCTCCGGGCCGACCAGCCGGCCGATCCGCTCGATGACCTGCTGCGGGGAGAGCTGACCGGCCGGGGCCGGCTCGTAGCCCAGCGGGTAGGTCTTCTTCCACTCGTTGAGCTTGACCCACCAGTCCGCGTAGTCGCTGCGGTGGCCGGCGTCGAACTCGGCCTGGACGGCGACGATCAGGTCGGCCAGCACCTCGCGGGCGTCGCCGACGATCGGCACGTCGGCCGGGCGGTTCTTGCCGATCTCGGCCGGGTCGATGTCGGCGTGGACGACCTTGGCGTAGGGCGCGAAGCTGTCCAGCTTGCCGGTGACGCGGTCGTCGAAGCGGGCGCCCAGGGTGAAGAGCAGGTCCGACTTCTGCAGCGCGGTGACGGCCGGGACGGTGCCGTGCATGCCGGGCATGCCCAGGTGCTGCGGGTGGCTGTCGGGGAAGGCGCCGAGCGCCATCAGCGTGGTGACCACGGGGGCGCCGGTCAGCTCGGCGAGGATCCGCAGTTCGGCCGTGGCGTGCGCCTTGAGCACCCCGCCGCCGACGTACAGCACCGGGCGCCGGGCGCTCACCAGCATCTTCGCGGCCTCGCGGATCTGCTTGGCGTGCGGCTTGGTGACCGGGCGGTAGCCGGGCAGCGAGGTCTCGGCCGGCCAGCGGAAGGTGGTGGTGGCCTGCAGCGCGTCCTTGGCGATGTCGACCAGCACCGGGCCGGGTCGGCCGGTGGCGGCGATGTGGAACGCCTCGGAGATCACCCGAGGGATCTCGGCGGGGTCGGTCACCAGGAAGTTGTGCTTGGTGATCGGCATCGTGATGCCGCAGATGTCCGCCTCCTGGAAGGCGTCGGTGCCGATCGCCTTGGAGGCGACCTGCCCGGTGATCGCCACCATCGGGACGGAGTCCATGTACGCGTCGGCGATCGGGGTCACCAGGTTGGTCGCGCCCGGCCCCGAGGTGGCCATGCAGACCCCGACCTTGCCGGTGGCCTGGGCGTAACCGGTGGCGGCGTGGCCGGCGCCCTGCTCGTGGCGGACCAGGATGTGGCGCACCTTGGTCGAGTCCATCAGCGGGTCGTACGCGGGAAGGATGGCCCCGCCCGGGATGCCGAAGACGGTGTCCGCGCCCACGGCCTCCAGCGAGCGGATGAGCGACTGGGCTCCGGTCATGGTCTCGACGACGTGCTGGGGAGCGGGAGCGTGGGCGGCCGGGGTGTCCCCGCGGCGGGGGGATGCGGCGTGCTCAGTCATCTGCCTGTCTCTTCTCGGGTTTCGCCGGCCCGGGTGGTTGCGGGCCCCAAGTGGCTGAGGGTGGGGTCCCGCGTGTCGGGCCGATCGCCGGCTCTGCCCCAATCGTCCCTCCTCGCCCTCCGGAATCGGGGGGAATCGGGCGGCCGGGGCCAGTGGTCTTGCGGAGTGGAACAGCGTCAGTGCAACAAAAAACCCCTCGTGCCAAGGGCATGCGAGGGGTGGCGCGTCGGTCTGTCACGAGCGGGGCATCGCCCGCTCAGCCGACGCGCCCGCCAAGTACGAGAATTCGGGTGCGCATGGCAACGACCTTCCTCCCGTGCGGGGTCGACTGTCAAGCAGGTGGGACGACAGTCTCGCCATGCGGACCGTGCCCCGGGCCCGCGGCGGCCCGGTGTTCGGGCAGGTCGGAGGGGCTGTGAGGGGGCCCGGACCGCCCCGCGCCGGGCTCGCCGCGGCCACCCGTCCGGGTGTCCGCGGCCAGGTACGCGCGCCGCGCCGAGAGCGAGCCGAGCGGGCGCGGCAGCGGGTAGGAACGGCGCACCAGCGCCCGCCGCAGGCGGGTCTCGTCCAGTGGCGGGGCGAAGGCCGACCCCTGGCCCTGCCGGCAGCCCAGCTCCTGGAGGACGGCCACCTGGCGCGGCAGGTCCACCCCCTCGGCCGCGGTGACCAGGCCGAGGTCCCGGCCGAGCCGCAGCGCGTGCCCGGCCAGCGTCCGGCCGAGCGGCGAGTCACCGAGGTCCTGGACCAGCGTGCGGTCCAGTTTGAGGCTGTCGAAGGGCAGCCGGGCGAGCGCCCCCAGCGAGCCGTTGCCCGCCCCGAAGCCGGCCAGCGCGGTCGAGACGCCGAGCCGGCGCAGCGCGGCCAGCCGGCGGCCGAGTTCGTCGGCCAGCGCGTCCGGGCCCATCCGGGCCACCTCGACGACCAGGTGGCCGGCCGGCAGCCCGGTGTCGCGCAGCGCCGCGACCACCGCCTCGTACATGCCGGGCGAGCAGAGGCGCTGCGCCGAGAGCCGGACCGACACCGGCACCGGGGCCGCGGCCGAGCGGGTTCTCGCCGGCAGCCCGCGGCGCAGCGCGGCGGCCGTCACCGCCTCGTGGATCAGCCAGCGGGAGAACCGGGTGGCCGCGTCGCCGTGCTCGGCGGAGCGCAGGAACTCGGCGGGGGTGAGCAGCAGGCCCTGCGCGGAGCGCCAGCGGGCCTGGGCCTCGACACCGGTGACGGCGCCGGTCCCGAGGTCCACCACCGGCTGGTGGAGCAGTGTGAAGCCGCCCTCGCGGACGGCCACCCGCAGCCGCTCCTCCAGCTCGGTGCGGCGCTCCAGGTCGGCCCGCATCGCCGGGGTGTAGAGCACCACCCGGCCCTTGCCCTCGGACTTGGCCCGGTACATCGCGAGGTCGGCGTTGCGCATCAGCTCGTCGGTGGCGGCCCGGGGATCGGCGGCCGGGCCGCGCTCGGGGGTGCCGAAGGAGATGCCGATGCTGGCCGCGACGCTGAGTTCGGCGCCGCCGATCCAGTACGGCTCGGAGAGGGCGATCCGCAGCCGCTCGGCGAGCTCCTGGACCTGCAGCCGGCCGAGCGGGCCACAGACCAGCGCCGCGAACTCGTCCCCGCCGAACCGGGCGACGGTGTCGCCGCTGCGCACCGCGCCCTGCAGCCGGCGGGCGGCCTGCACCAGCAGCTCGTCGCCGACCTGGTGGCCGGCGCTGTCGTTGACCGCCTTGAAGCCGTCCAGGTCGAGGAAGAGCACGGCGATCCCGGCGCCCGCGCCGCCCTGCTGGCCGCGGGTGGCGAGGGCGGCGCGCAGCCGTTGGGCGAACAGCGCCCGGTTGGGCAGGTCGGTGAGCGGGTCGTGGAAGGCGTTGTGCTGCAACTGGGCCTGCAGTATGACGCGTTCGGTGACGTCCCGGCTGTTCAGGATCAGGCCGTCGCGGTACCGGTTGACGGTGGACTCGACGTGCAGCCACTCGCCGGCGCCGGAGCTGATCCGGCACTCCACCCGGGCCGCGGACGGCTCGGCGGCGGCGGGCGAGCGGAGCGCGGCGAGCCGGCCCCGGGCCAGGAAGCGGCGGACCTCCGCGAGCACCCGGTCCACGTCCTCGGGGTGGACGAGGTCCAGCAGGTTGCCGCCGACCAGCTCCTCCGGATCCCGCCCGTAGACGCCGAGCGCGGCCGGGGACACGTAGGAGAGCACGCCGTTGGCGCCGGCGATCATGATGACGTCGCTGGAGCCCTGCACCAGGGAGCGGAAGTGCGCCTCCTTGTGGGCCAGCTCCTGCGCCAGCGAGAGGTTGTCCAGCAGCATCACGCCCTGGCGCAGGATCAGCGCCAGGCCGACGGTGCAGGCGGCCGCGGCCACCACCCGGTCCAGGGGCCGCCCGCCGAGGGCGTTGTAGAGGATCCCGGCGGTGCAGACGGCGGCCGCCGCGTACGGGGTGAGCGCGCTGAAGGTGGTGGCCACCCGGCGGCGCGGCAGGCCGCCGACCGAGGGGTGCTCGCGCAGCGGACGGCGCCAGCGCGGCGACCACGGGGCCCAGGCCAGCAGCAGGCTGCCGGCGAACCAGCCGGCGTCCAGCAGCTCCCCCGAGTGGTAGTTGCTCTTCAGCTCCGGCGAGGTGAAGAGGGCGTCGCAGAGCACCGTCACGGCGAGCGCGATCATCGCGGTGTGCACCGCGGCCCGGTTGCCGTCGCGGCCGCCGAAGCGCAGCCCGACCACCAGGCTGACCAGCAGGATGTCCAGCACCGGGTAGGCCAGGTTGGTCGCCAGCGCCACCACGGAGCCGTCCGCGCCGGCGGCGATCCGGCCGAGCGCCAGGCTCCAGCTCAGGGTGAACAGCGAGCCGGCCACCAGCCAGCCGTCCAGCAGCAGGCAGAGCCAGCCGGCGGCGCTGCGCGGGCGCTGGGAGAGCACCAGCACGCCGGTGATGGCGAGCGGGGCGAACAGCAGGAAGGCGAGCTCGGCGAGCGAGTCCTGCGGCTGCTTGCCGGGTTCGACCAGCTCGTACCAGCCCCAGGTGGCGTTGCCGAACGCGACCATGAGCGAGGAGAGGCCGAACAGCAGCCAGGCCGAGCGGGCCGGGCCGCCGACCGTACAGGCGTACGTCAGACAGGACAGCGCGGCCGCGAGCGCGGCCGCCGCCAGGCCGAAGTCCCCCATGAAGACGGAGAGTTGGCGTGACCCCCAGCCGAGGGACGCGCCCAGGGCGTACGCCAGGCAGAGGGCGCCGAGCACGGTGCCGGGCAGGGATCGGCTGTACAGCAGTCGGCGGACCGGGCCGCGCCGGACGGCTGCGGACAGGTCGGCGTCCGGTACGCCCGACCGTCCGGCTCCGGGCAGCACCGCATCGGTGGAGCTCACTCGGCCTCTCCCCCTCCGGCCCGGAGCCTGGCGCCCCGGCCACGGGCCACCGGCCGCGCACCTGATGGCCGTACGCGGTGACCAGGCGCCCCGTCAGGGCGATGGCCCAGGGGGTGGGCGGCCTGCCGGCCGACGCACCGCACCGATGTTCCCACTCGGGACCCTACACCACTTCGGTCACTCAATGACACGCACACTCAACTTAGAGTAATGGTGAAGGGGTGGTGAAATGCACCCGATTCCGCCGGATCGGGCCGGTTGGCGGGGGCGTGCGGGCGGGGGCTCACGCGGCGCGCACGGGAGCACGCGGCGGGGTCCGGTGACCACCGGCCGGTCCGGGCAGGTCCGGCCGGTGGTCACCGGCGAGCGTGCGGGTCAGCGGCCGGCCAGCGCCGGCTCGTCCGGGAAGAGCCGCAGGCGGTGCGCCAGTGCGGCGGCCTCGCCCCGGCCGGCCACCGCGAGCTTGCCGAGGATGTTGGAGACGTGCACGCTCGCGGTCTTCGGCGAGATGTACAGCTCCTCCGCGATCTGCCGGTTGGTACGGCCCCGCGCGAGCAACCGGAGCACGTCCCGCTCACGGGGGGTGAGCCCGAAGGAGTCGCCGACCGCGGGCACCGCGGTGGCCCTCGCCGCACGGGCGGTCAGCGCCAGACCGGCCCGCTCGGCCAGGCCGTTGATCTCGGCCAGCAGCGCGCTGTCCGACCGGGCCCGGGCCAGCGTCCGGGCCTCGCGGAGCAGGGCCGCCCCGGCCTCCCGGTCGCCGGCCAGCACCCCAGCCTCGCCGGCCCGCAGCAGGGCCGCCGCCAGCGGGCCGGGCAGCCCGGCCGGCCGCAGCGCCTCGACGGCGACGGCCCACTGCACCGGGGTGTCCAGGCCCTCGGCCCGGGCCAGTTCGGCCTCCAGCAGGCGCGCCCAGCCGTGGTGCAGCGGCGCCTTGGGAGTCAGCCCGGCGGCCACCTCGGCGATCCTGGCCAGCACCGCGGGCCGGCCCGGATCGGCCTCCGGCAGGCCCCGGCCGTCGGCCTCGGCCGCGGCCCCGTCGATCAGCAGCGGGTAGAGCGCGGCCTCGTTCCCGGCCGGAACGGGGCCCCCGATCACCGCGAGCAGTTCGGCCCGCGCCTCCAGCGGCCGCCCGCCGCGGGCGGCGATCAGCACCGCGAGCCGGGAGATCGGCACCGAGTGCTGGACCTGGCAGACCCGGTCCGAGGCCCGGGCCTGGGCCAGCATGCCGGCCGCCGCCGGGAGGTCCCCGCGCAGCAGGGCCAGCTCGCCCCGCAGCCGGTCGAGGAACTCGGCGTGGCTGCCCGGGTACTGGGTCCGCTCGGCGCCGGCCAGCAGCTCGGCCGCCTCCCCGGTCCGGCCCAGGTCGAGCAGCGCCTCGGCGAGGTTGCCGAGCAGCAGGGTGCCGATGTTGCGCAGCAGGCCGGTGCCGTCCGCCGTCTCCAGCCCCTCGCGGGCGAGCGCCACCGCCTCCTCCGCGCGGCCGAGCGACTGCAGCAGGCTGGCCAGGTTGTTGAGGCCGCGGAGCATCAGGTCGGGGACGCCGAGCCCACGGGTGGCGGCGAGCGCCTCGGTCAGCTCGGTGACGGCGGCCTCGGGGTCGTTGCCCAGGTCGTGGCGGAGCGTGCCGAGCGTCATCCGGGCGTGCTGCTCGACGGCGTGCGCGCCGACCTGGCGGGCGATCGCCGCGGCCCGCTCGGCGAGTTCGACGCTCTCGCCGGTCGGGTTGTTGAGCATGGCGATGCCGGCGCTCAGCGCGAACACCTCGGCCTGCACCGCGGACGGCGGCAGGTGCTCGACCAGCCGCCGGGCGTAGGCCGCCTCGTCCTGGTCCTTGGAGCGGTTGAGGTGGCCGAACATCCGGGCCCGGTTCATCCGGAACCAGGCGGCCCGGGCCGGGTCGCGGTTCTCGTCGACCAGCTTCAGCGCCCGCCGGGAGAGGCTCAGCCCGCGCTCGCGGTCCCCGCTGCGCCGGGCCGCGACCACCGCCTCGGCGAGGACGTCGACCAGTTGCAGCCGCTCGCAGTCGCCGTCGTGGGTGTCCACGTCGCAGGAGCAGGGCGGGTAGGTCTCGGCCCAGTCGTAGGGGCGCAGGGTGTGCGCCAGGACGTCCTCGGAGACCTCGTCCCACAGCTCCAGGGCGCGCTCCAGCATCCGCAGCTGCTCGGCGAAGGCGTTGCGCCGGCGGGCGGCCCGGGCGGCGTCCAGGGCGCTCGGCAGGGCCCGGACCGGATCGTGCGCGTGGTACCAGTAGTTGGCGAGCCGGGCCGGCCGGACGTCGCAGCCGACCAGGTGCGGCTGCTGCTCCAGGGCGGTGGCGAAGCGGCGGTTGATCCGGTGCCGCTCGCCGGGCAGCAGGTCGTCCGAGACCGCCTCCCGGACGAGGGCGTGCCGGAACCGGTAGCCGTCCCCGTCGGTGTCCGGGCGCAGGATGTTGGCGCCGACAGCCGCGCGCAGCGACTCGATCAGCTCCTCCTCGTCGTCCAGCACCGCGGCCAGCAGCGCGTGCTCGACGTAGGAGCCGCCCTCGGCGGCGATCCGCAGCACCCGCTGGGTCTCCTCGTCCAGCGCCTCGACCCGGACCAGCAGGATGTCCCGCAGCGAGTCGGTGAGCCCGGCCGAGCAGCCGGACTGGAAGGAGGTGGCGAGCTCCTCGACGAAGAACGGGTTGCCCTCGGAGCGGCGGTGGATCCGGTCGACCAGCTGCCGGTCGGGGTCGGCGGTGCCGAGGATGCCGGCCAGCTGCTCGGCCACCTCGCCCGGGCCGAACCGCTCCAGCTCCATCCGCTGGACGGTGCGCAGCCGCTCCAGCTCGGCGAGGAAGGGCCGCAGCGGGTGGCGGCGGTGCAGGTCGTCGGTGCGGTAGGTGGCCACCAGCAGCACGCGGGCGCGGTGCAGGGTGCGGACCAGGTAGGTGAAGAGCTCCCGGGTCGAACGGTCGGACCAGTGCAGGTCCTCGACCGCGAGCACGAGGGTACGGTCCGTGCCGAGCCGCTCGAACAGCCTCGCGGTGTGCTCGAACAGCCGGGCCCGGCCGTACTCGTCGTTGGGTTCGCCGTCGGCCTCGCCGAAGTCGGGCAGCAGCCGGGCGAGGTGGCCCTCGCTGCCGGCCGCGGCGGCCTCCAGCTCGGCGCCCAGCCCCCGGTGCAGCCGGCGCAGCGCGGTGGCCAGCGGCGCGTACGGCAGCCCCTCGGCGCCGACCTCCAGACAGCCGCCGACGGTGGTGACCACGCCCTCGTCCGCGCAGCACCGGTCGAGGAACTCCTCCAGCAGCCTGGTCTTGCCGACGCCCGCCTCGCCGCCGATCAGGACGGTCTGCGGCTTCCCCTCCCCGGCCCGCCGCAGCGCCTCGCCCAGTCCGGTGATCTCGGTGCCGCGGCCGACGAAGACGGGACTCACCGATATCTGCTGCATGGAGGCGAGCATGCCATAACCGTCCGGGCCGGGCCGATCGGTTATCCCGGCCCTCGGACGCCCGGAAGGGGAGGCGCTGGATCGCACCTCCCCTTCCATCTCCGTCCCGGCCCCGGCCGGGTGTCGACCCGTCAGCACTCGCGCAGACGCGCGGCGCGCCGCTCGGAGCGGACGGCGGGCAGCCGGCGCAGGCCGCGGCGGTCGCCCTTGGCCTCGCGGACCAGGCGCTGGTGGTCGGCCTGGGCGTGGAGTTCCCGCACCTGGTGCTGGATGAGCTCGTACTCGAACACGGTGTTTCCCCTCGTGGTGGTCTCTCTCGTTCTGAGGTAAAGCCTCCTCCCCCAGGGGGGTGCGCCACATCGGCACCTTGCCCGATGTTCCGGGCGGCCTGCGCCTTAGGTCGGGCGGCCGGGAACGGCAAAGGCCCGGATCCACCCCACTTAGGGGGTGGATCCGGGCCCTGAGCGCACTAAGGCACCTTAGAAAGCCTTAGATGCCTTAGAAACCGTGGTCGGATCCGGTCGGCACCGAGCTTCTTCAGGTCGTGCCTACTGCCCTTCCACGCCGAGCTTCGCCAGGATGAGGTCCTTCACCCGGGCCGCGTCGGCCTGCCCGCGGGTGGCCTTCATGACCGCGCCGACGAGCGCGCCCACCGCGGCGACCTTGCCGTCGCGGATCTTGGCGGCGATCGCCTCGTTGCCGGCGATGGCCTCGTCGACGGCCGCGCCGAGCGCGGAGTCGTCCGACACGACGGCCAGGCCGCGCTTCTCGACGACCTCGTCCGGCTCGCCCTCACCGGCCAGCACGGCCTCGATGACCTGGCGGGCCAGCTTGTCGTTCAGCTTGCCCTCGGCGACCAGCGCGGTCACCCGGGCGACCTGCGCCGGGGTGATCGGCTGCTCGCTCAGCTCGGTGCCGGTCTCGTTGGCCCGGCGGGCCAGCTCGCCCATCCACCACTTGCGGGCCTGGTCGGCCGGGGCGCCGGCGGCGATGGTCTCCAGGATCGGCTCGACCGCGCCGGCGTTCAGCACCGACTGCATGTCCTTGTCGGTCAGGCCCCACTCGGCCTGCAGCCGGGCCCGGCGCACCCGCGGCAGCTCGGGCAGACCGGCGCGCAGTTCCTCCACCCAGGCGCGGGACGGCGCGATCGGCACCAGGTCCGGCTCGGGGAAGTAGCGGTAGTCCTCGGCGTTGTCCTTGATCCGGCCGGCGGTGGTGCTGCCGTCCTCCTCGTGGAAGTGCCGGGTCTCCTGGACGATCGTGCCGCCGTCGCCCAGCACCGTGGCGTGCCGCTGGATCTCGAACCGGGCGGCCCGCTCGACGCTGCGCAGCGAGTTGACGTTCTTGGTCTCGGAGCGGGTGCCGAACTTCTCGGTGCCGTTGGGGCGCAGCGACAGGTTGACGTCGCAGCGCATCTGGCCCTTGTCCATCCGGGCCTCGGAGACGCCCAGCGCCTTGATCAGCTCACGCAGCTCGGCGACGTACGCCTTGGCGACCTCGGGGGCCCGCTCGCCGGCGCCCTCGATCGGCTTGGTGACGATCTCGATCAGCGGGATGCCGGCCCGGTTGTAGTCGAGCAGCGAGTGCGTGGCGCCGTGGATCCGGCCGGTCGCGCCGCCGACGTGGCTGGACTTGCCGGTGTCCTCCTCCATGTGGGCGCGCTCGATCTCCACCCGGAAGGTCGAGCCGTCCTCCAGCTGCACGTCGAGGTAGCCGTTGAAGGCGATCGGCTCGTCGTACTGCGAGGTCTGGAAGTTCTTCGGCATGTCCGGGTAGAAGTAGTTCTTCCGGGCGAACCGGCACCACTCGGCGATCTCGCAGTTCAGCGCCAGGCCGATCTTGATCGCCGACTCGACGCCGATGGCGTTGACCACCGGCAGCGAGCCGGGCAGGCCCAGACAGGTCGGGCAGACCTGGCTGTTCGGCTCGGCACCCAGTTCGGTCGAGCACCCGCAGAACATCTTGGTCTTGGTACCCAGCTCGACGTGGACCTCAAGGCCCATCACCGGGTCGTACGACGCGAGAGCGTCCTCGTAGGAGACCAGGTTCATGACGCTCACAGCGTCCCCTTCGCTAAAAGTCTGTGGAGGTACGGGCCCGGCCGCGCACGGTCGGGTGCGCGGCCGGGCCGAGGGCGTTCTCAGCCCAGCAGCACGTCGTCGTCGCCGAGCCGGCGCAACTCGCGCACCAGCAGGGCGGTGCCGGTGACCAGCGCCGCCGCACCGACCAGGGCGTTGATCAGCTTGAGCGTGTCGCTCTCGCCGCGCGCCTTCCGGATGTCCTTGACGATCGAGACCGCCCCGAACGTGCTGGTGCCGATGGACAGCCACAGGCCGGGCTTGGAGTGCTTGAAGCCCTTCGCCTTTTCGAGCTTGCTCACAGTGCCGGTGCCTCCTCCAGCAGGGTGTGCCCCCACTTGTCGTTGAGTGCGGCCTCGACGGCGCCGCCCACGCGGTACAGGCGGTCGTCCGCCATCGCGGGTGCGATGATCTGCAGGCCGACCGGGAGATTGTCCTCCGGTGCCAGCCCGCAGGGCAGCGACATGGCCGCGTTGCCCGCGAGGTTCGACGGAATCGTGCAGAGGTCGGCCAGGTACATCGCCATCGGGTCGTCGGCGCGCTCGCCGATCGGGAAGGCGGTGGTCGGCGTGGTCGGCGAGACCAGCACGTCCACGCCGGCGAAGGCGGTGTCGAAGTCGCGCGAGATGAGCGTGCGCACCTTCTGGGCCGAGCCGTAGTAGGCGTCGTAGTAGCCCGAGGAGAGGGCGTAGGTGCCGAGGATGATCCGGCGCTTCACCTCGGGGCCGAAGCCGGCCTCGCGGGTGAGGGCGGTGACGTCCTCGGCCGAGCGGGTGCCGTCGTCGCCGACCCGCAGGCCGTAGCGCATCGCGTCGAAGCGGGCCAGGTTGGACGAGGCCTCGCTGGGCGCGATCAGGTAGTACGCGGGCAGCGCCAGGGTGAACGACGGGCAGGAGACCTCGACGACCTCCGCGCCCAGCTCGCGCAGCAGCTCGACGGACTCGTTGAACCGCTGCATGACGCCGGCCTGGTAGCCCTCGCCGGCGAACTCCTTGACCACGCCGATCCGCATGCCGCGCACGTCGCGCAGCTTGGCGGCCTCGACCACGGCCGGGACGGGCGCGTCGATCGAGGTGGAGTCCAGCGGGTCGTGGCCGGCGATCGCCTCGTGCAGCAGCGCCGCGTCGAGCACGGTGCGGGCGCACGGACCGCCCTGGTCCAGCGAGGAGGAGAACGCGACCAGGCCGTAGCGGGAGACCGACCCGTAGGTGGGCTTCACGCCGACGGTGCCGGTGACGGCGCCGGGCTGGCGGATCGAGCCGCCGGTGTCGGTGCCGATCGCCAGCGGGGCCTCGAAGGCGGCCAGCGCGGCGGCCGAGCCACCGCCGGAGCCGCCGGGGATCCGGCCGAGGTCCCACGGGTTGCCGGTGGGGCCGTAGGCCGAGTTCTCGGTGGAGGAGCCCATCGCGAACTCGTCCATGTTGGTCTTGCCGAGGATCACCACGCCCGCGTCCTTGAGACGCGAGGTCAGGGTGGCGTCGTACGGCGGGATCCAGCCTTCGAGGATCTTGGACCCGCAGGTGGTCGGCACGCCCTTGGTGGTGAAGACGTCCTTCAGCGCGAGCGGGACGCCGGCCAGCGGGCCCAGCTCCTCACCCTTGGCGCGCTTCTCGTCGACGGCCCTGGCGGCGTCCAGTGCGCCCTCGGTGTCGACGTGCAGGAAGGCGTTGACCTTCTTGTCGACGGCGCCGATGCGGTCCAGGTGCGCCTGGGCGACCTCGACGGCGGAGACCTCGCCCTTGGCGATGGCGCTCGCGGTCTCGGCCGCGGTGTAACGGATCAGGTCGGTCATCGGTCAGTCCTCCCCGAGGATCTGCGGCACACGGAAACGCTGCTCCTCGGCGGCGGGGGCGCCGGACAGCGCCTGCTCCGGGGTGAGCGACGGTCGCACCACGTCCGCCCGCATGACGTTGGTCAGCGGGAGGGGGTGGGAGGTCGGCGGGACGTCCTGTCCGGCGACCTCGGAAACGCGCGCGACCGCGCCGATGATCACGTCGAGCTGCTCGGCGAAGTGGTCCAGCTCTTCGGCCTGCAACTCAAGACGCGACAGCCGAGCGAGGTGGGCGACCTCCTCGCGCGTGATGCCAGGCATGCGGCGATCCTCAGGGGTGTGAGTTCTGGTGAGACCCGGCGCCGCGCTCAGGCGGTGCCGGGCCCGGGCAGGAGCAGCCGGCTCGGCGCTCCCGTCCTCTTGGTCTGTGGACCCCATCCTATGGGGCCCGGCCCGGCCACCGGCCAACGAGTAACCCCGCGGGGCGGTCACCCTGCCCCGGCCCCGCTCCGGGACCGGGCCGGCGACCGCCGCGGCCGCCCTACTGCGGGCTCGTCGGGACCCACCTCGGCGTGCCCTGCGCCTGGACCTCCAACTGGGCCGCCGACACCGCCTGGACCACCGGCGGCAGCACCGGCGGGATGACCGGCGGCAGCACCGGCTGGATCCCCGGCTTGACCACCGGCTGGATCACCCGCGGCAGTTGACCCGCCGGGCCGAACCGCTCGACCGGCGGGGCGCCGGTGCGGTGCACCCGGAGCCAGGCGGTGGCCTGCTCGGCCGGCAGCGCCGCCGAGACCAGCCAGCCCTGGACGGCGTCCACGCCCATCCGGTGCAGCCGCTCCCAGGTCTCGTCGTCCTCCACGCCCTCGGCCACCACGGTCAGGCCCAGCGAGTGGGCCAGCTCCACCGAGCAGCGGACCACGGCCGCGTCGTGGTCGTCGGCGACCATCCGGGAGACGAAGGAGCGGTCGATCTTCAACTCGCCGACCGGCAGGCTGCGCAGCCGCACCAGCGAGGAGTGGCCCGTCCCGAAGTCGTCCAGGGACATCCCGACGCCGTAGCCGCGCAGCTCGGCCAGGGTGTCGGCGGCCCGCCGGGAGTCGTCCAGCAGCAGCCGCTCGGTGATCTCCAGCTGGAGCGCGTGGGCCGGCACCTGGTGGCGGACGAGGTGCCCGGCGACCCGCTGGGCGAAGCCCGGGTTCAGCACGTCGCGCGGCGAGACGTTCACCGCGACCTGCACCTGGAGGCCCTGCTCGCGCCAGGAGGCGAGCTGGCCGACGGCCGCCTCCAGGACGTAGTCGGTCAGCCGGGGCATCAGGCCGCTGGACTCCGCGAGCCCGACGAACTCGTCCGGCGAGACCTTGCCCTGGCCGGGCCGGTCCCAGCGCAGCAGCGCCTCCAGCCCGACCACCCGGCCGTCGAAGGCCACCTTGGGCTGGTAGTGCAGCTGCACCTCGCCGGTCTCCAGCGCCCGCCGCAGATCGCCGAGCAGCCCGATCCGGTACGGCGTGTCGGCGTCCTGGGCCTCGTCGTACTGTTCGACGGAGGTGCAGCCGCGCTGGGCGTGGCCCATCGCCACGTCGGCGCGGCGCAGCAGCGACTCGGCGTCCTGGGCGTGCTGCGGGTAGACGCAGACGCCGGCGCTGGCCTCCAGGACGAGCAGCAGCCCGTCCAGCCGGATCGGTGCGGCCAGCTCGGCGATCAGCGCCGTGGCGACCCGCTCCAGGGTGTTGGGGCAGCCGACGCCGGGCAGCAGCACGGCGAACTCGTCGCCGCCCATCCGGGCCACCATCGGGCGGCCGCGCCGGTAGTCCCGGGGCATCCCGGCGAAGACGTCGTCGATCGTCTCCCGTCCCGCTCCGCCGGACGCGCCGGAGCGCAGGGCGCGGTGCAGCCGGCGGGCGATGTGCACCAGCAGCCGGTCGCCGGCGGTGTGGCCGAGCGTGTCGTTGAGCGACCTGAACCGGTCGAGGTCGAGCAGGATCAGCCCGACGCTGTAGCCCTGTTCGTGCTCGGCGATGGCCTCCTGGGCGGCCAGTAAGAGGGCCTGGCGGTTGGGCAGGTCCGTCAGCGGGTCGGTGAGCTGGTCACGGGCGCGGTCCCGGGCGATCCGCCAGGCCGCGACCAGCACGGCCAGCGGCACCGCGAACAGCGGCAGCAGCTCGGGCTCGTAGCGGTAGACCAGGACGGCCAGCGGGATGAGCGGTGCGGCGCCGGCCAGCAGGACTCCGAGCAGCAGGACCGCACCCGCCACCCCCTGCGGCGGGCGTGTGGGCGCACCGCCGGTCGTACGATCCATAAGCCCTGTCCTCCGTCGGGCCCGCCCCGTCAGGCCGCCTTACGGTGAGGCACCGTACCGGTGCCGGCAGCTGCCGGGCATGAGCGACCCCGCGGAGACCGGCTCAGCCGGTGCCCCCACCCCTGCTGACACTCTGTTGCGCTCCAGGGTATTCCGGGGTCCACCCGGCGGGCAGACTTTCGGACAACCGGGAGCGCGCCACCGCGTTCCGGTGCCGCACAGTGACACAATGCCCGCTTTCACCGCGCGGCACCCGGTGACGGCGCATCAGGACGATAACAAGACGGACTCGGTGGCTCCGAGTTCGGGTCACCCCTCGGCGGGGGGCTCCTCGGCGGCCCCGGCGACGGCCTCCGGTTCGGGCAGGCCCAGGTGCCTGCGAGCCGCGTCCGGCCCCTGCTCCAGCAGCACCGTGAAGCCCTCGTCGTCCAGGACCGGCAGCCCGAGCTGAACGGCCTTGTCGAACTTGGAACCGGGATTGTCACCGGCGACCACGAAATCGGTCTTCTTCGACACCGATCCGGTCACCTTCGCTCCGCGCGAGGTCAGCGCCTCCTTGGCGCCGTCCCGGGTGTGCCCCGCCAGCGTGCCGGTGACCACCACCGTCAGCCCCTCCAGCGGACGCTCGCCCTGCTCCTCGCCGGCCTCCTCGGTGAAGCGCACGCCGGCACCGCGCCACTTCTCCAGGATCTCCCGGTGCCACTCCTCCTGGTACCACTCGGCGATCGAGCGCGCCGTACCGGGACCGACCCCCTCGGTGGCGGCCAGCTCCTCCTGGCTGGCCGCGAAGATCCGGTCGAGGTCGCGGAACTCCCTGGCCAGCGCCTGCGCGGCGACCGGGCCGACGTGCCGGATCGACAGGCCGTTGAGGAAGCGCCAGAGGGGGCGCTCCCTGGCCAGGTCGATGTTGTCGAGCATCAGGCCGGTGTTCTTCTTGGCCGCGCCCGTGGTGGTCGCGAAGAAGAACACCTCCTTCTCCTCGCCGGTCTCGTCGTCGAGCTTCGGCAGGCCGGTCTTCGGGTCGCGGACCAGCACCTTGATCGGCAGCAGCTGCTCGGCGGTGAGGCGGAAGATGTCGCCCTCGTCCCGGACCGGCGCCTCGGCCGGCTCCAGCGGCTGGGTCAGCGCCGTCGCCGCGACGTAGCCCAGCCCCTCGATGTCCAGCGCGGACCGGCCGCCCAGGAAGGCGATCCGCTCGCGGATCTGGGCCGGGCAGAACTGCGCGTTGGGGCACCGCAGGTCGATGTCGCCCTCCGCCATCGGGCGCAGCTCGGCGCCGCACTCGTGGCAGTGCGAGGGCATCACGAACTCCTGCTCGGTGCCGTCCCGCAGGTCGTACACCGGGCCGAGGATCTCGGGGATGACGTCACCGGCCTTGCGGAGCACCACGGTGTCGCCCAGCATGACGTCCTTGGCCTTGACGATCTGCTGGTTGTGCAGCGTCGCGTACTGCACCATCGAGCCGGCCACCTTCACCGGCTCCGCCAGCACCGCGTACGGGGTGGCCCGGCCGGTGCGGCCGATGCCGACCTTGATCGCGGCGAGCTTGCCGGTGACCTCCTCCGGCGGGTACTTCCAGGCGATCGCCCAGCGCGGGGACTTCGAGGTCGCGCCGAGCCGGCCCTGGAGGGCGATCTCGTCCACCTTGACCACGACGCCGTCGATCTCGTGCTCGACCGAGTGCCGCTGCGCGCCGAAGTGCTCGATGACGGCGCGGACCTCGGCCAGCGTGCCGACCACCTTGTTGTGCCGGGCCGTGGGCAGGCCCCAGTCGTGCAGCAGCCGGTAGGCGTGCGACTGGTTGTCGATGTCGAAGCCGACCCGGGCGCCGATGCCGTGCACCACCATGTGCAGCGGGCGGGACGCGGTGATGTGCGGGTCCTTCTGGCGCAGCGAACCGGCGGCCGCGTTGCGCGGGTTCATGAACAGCCGGATCATCGCCCGGGGCCGCTTGCCCTCCTTGGCGCGCTCCTCGTTCTCCTGCCGGCGGCGCTCGTTCTCCTCGGCGAAGGAGGCGTTGAGCGCCTCGAAGGCGTCGGTGGGGAAGTAGACCTCGCCGCGGATCTCCACCAGCGCGGGGACGTCGTCGCCCTTGAGCCGGTGCGGGATCTCCTTGATGGTGCGGACGTTGGCGGTGATGTCCTCGCCGACCCGGCCGTCGCCGCGGGTCGCGGCCTGCACCAACTGGCCGTTCTCGTAGGTGAGGTTGACGGCCAGGCCGTCCACCTTGAGCTCGCAGAGGTAGTGGTACTCGATGCCGGCCAGCTCGGTGGCGACCCGCTCGGCCCAGGCGGCCAGCTCGTCGTCGTCCATCGCGTTGTCCAGGCTGAGCAGCCGCTCGCGGTGCTCGACGGCCGCGAACTGCTCGGTGACGGCGCCGCCGACCTTCTGGGTCGGCGAGTCGGGGGTGCGCAGGGCCGGGTGCCCGGCCTCCAGCGCCTCCAGCTCGCGCATCAGCGCGTCGAACTCGGCATCGGTGACGACCGGCGCGTCCTGCTCGTAGTAGCGGGCGCGGTGGTCCTCGATCTCGGCCGCCAGCTCGGCGTGCCGCCCGCGGACCTCCGCCGGGATCTCCTCCCAGCCCTCGACAGCCACCACCGCAAGCCCTCCTACGTTCTCATTCCGGGTTGTCCACCAGGCTCTGGGCCGCCCTCACACTGAGTGACAGCGCCTTGCGCGCGTGGGCCGGAGAGGCCCCGGCCAGCCCGCAGGTGGGCGTCACCAGCACACGGCGGCCCAGCAGCTCCGGGGCGAACCCGAGCCTGCGCCACAACGTCCTGACACCCTGGACACTACCGGCCGGGTCGGACAGTGCCGTTGATTGAGCGGGGGCTCCGTCGGTGGGGGGCACCACGCCGGCGAGGATCACGGTGCCCGCCTCGATCGCCTCGCCGAGCTGCTCGTCCTCACGTTCCGTCAACAGCGAGAAGTCCAGGGAGACTCCGGCCACACCGGCCCGGCGCAGCAGCGGGATCGGGACGTCCGGGGCGCAGCAGTGCACCACCACCGGTACGTCGACGCTGCGGATCACCTCGCGCAGCGCCTCCTCGGCGACCTGGCGGTCCACCGAGCGCAGCCGCTGGAAGCCGCTGGCGGTCCTCACCCCGCCGGTCAGCACCGCGGGCAGCGAGGGCTCGTCGAGCTGGAGCACCACCGCCGCGCCGGGGATCCGGCGGCGGACCTCGTCGAGGTGGCGGCGCAGCCCCTCGGTGAGCGAACCGGCGATGTCCCGGCGGGCACCGGGGTCGGCGAGCGCCTTCTCGCCGTGCTTCAGCTCGATCGAGGCGGCCAGCGTCCACGGGCCGACGGCCTGCACCTTGAGCGCACCCTGGTAGCCCTGGGTGAACTCCTCCAGGGCGTCCAGGTCCTCGCCCAGCCAGGCACGGGCCCGCCGGGTGTCGCGGCCGGGGCGGTCGGTGAAGCGCCAGCCGCTGGGCTCGGTCTGCGCGAACAGCTCGACCAGCAGGCCGGCGCTGCGCCCGATCATGTCGGCGCCCGGCCCGCGGGCGGGCAGCTCGGGCAGGAACGGCAGCTGCTCCAGCGCCCCGGTGGCCGTCCTGGCGGCCTCCCGCGCGTCGGTGCCGGGCAGCGATCCGACGCCGGTGGCGGCGCCGTGCAGGTCGGGGAAAGAGTGTCCGTTGCTCACCCGCTCGAGCCTAGTGCGCCCGGCGTGGGAAGTCGGACCGGCCGACCTCCCACGGCCGGGCTGGGGCCGGCGAACCCACGTCCCCGGGGCTCACTTCCCGGCCTCACTTCCCGGGGCTCACTTCCCGGGGCTCACTTCCCGGGGCGGACGGTGATCTCGGTGATCTCCGCGTCGCGGGAGGCGTCGAGCGCGGCCAGGACCGCCTTCGCCACCGACTCGGGCGCGATGAAGCGGTCGGCGTCGTACTCCCGGCCCTCCTGCTGGTGCACCTTGACCTGCATCGCGGTCGCGGTGCGGCCCGGGTAGACCGAGGTGACCCGGACCCCGGCGGCGTGCTCCTCGTGGCGCAGCGAGTCCGCGAGCGCCTTCAGGCCGTGCTTGCTCGCCGCGTACGCCGACCAGTCGGCGTGCGCGGTGAGCCCCGCGCCGGAGTTCACGAACACCACGTGGCCCTTGACCAGCCGCAGCGAGGGCAGCATCAGGCGGGTCAGCTCGGCGGGCGCGACCAGGTTCACGTTCAGGGTGTCCTGCCAGGCCTTGACCGGCAGTTCACCGACCTGGCCCAGCTCGACGACGCCCGCCACGTGCAGCAGCGAGTCGAGCTCCGCCGGCAGCGCCTGGTGGCCGAAAGCCCAGGAGAGCTTGGCCGGCGTACCGAGGTCGCCGACCAGGGTCTGCGCCCCGGGGAAGCGCTCGCGCAGCTCCGCGGCCCGGCGGGCGTCGCGGGCCAGCAGCCAGAGGTCGTCCCCGCGTTCGGCGAGGCGCTCGGCGAGGACGGCGCCGATGCCGGAGCCCGCGCCCGTGATCAGATGTGCAGCCATGGTCCCGATCCTCTCAGGCCTTGAGCTGCTCGAAGACCTGGGCGGGGGTGTCGGCGAAGGTGATCAGCTCGCCGAGCGGCCGCGGCAGGAAGCCCTCGGTGTCCATCCGCTCCAGCTGGGTGCGCAGTCCCGCGAAGAAGCCCTCGGTGTCCAGCACGATCACCGGCTTGTCGTGCAGCGCGTGCTTCTTGAGCTCCAGCACCTCGGTCACCTCGTCCAGCGTGCCGAGGCCGCCGACCAGCACGACGACGGCGTCCGCGCGCATCAGCAGCTGCGCCTTGCGCTCGGCGAGGTCCAGCGTCATCACCAGCTCGTCGGCGCCCTCGTAGCCCTTGTGCCGGAGCAGCTCGACCAGCACCCCGACCAGCTTGCCGCCGGCCGCCTTCACCCCGTCGGCCAGCAGCCCCATCAGCCCGGCGTTGGAGCCGCCCCACACCAGGGTGTGCCCGCCCTCCCCGAGCAGACGGGCGAATTCGGCGGCAGGCGCGGAGTACCGCTCGTCGAGCGAGTACGCGGAGCAGAAGACAGTGATGTTCATAATGCTGACTGGTCTATCACGCCCCGCCGACGCGCACGGTCAGTCCTTGTACGGGACGAGCTTGGACAGGCCCAGCGTGAAACCGAAGGGCTCCGGGATGCCGATCTCGTCACCGAACTTCCGGTCACTGCGCGTGTGGTACCGGTCGTGGTCCGGCTCGGAGAACAGCGTCACCGTCTGCTGCCGCGGGTCCACGATCAGGTACAGCGGGATGCGCATCACGGCGTAGTCGTGCAGCTTGTCCATCCAGTCGTTGCCCCGGTTGGTGGGCCCGACGATCTCCACGGCGATCAGGGCCTCCCCGGCGGGGGCCTTGTTGCCCGGCTGGGAGAGAACCTCCTCGGGCAGGTAGGTCAGGTCCGGCTGGCGCCCCTTGGAGACGTCCGGGCTGACGATCTCGCTCCGCTCACTGGGGAGGTAGCCGTCGGGGGCGTGCCGCTCGAACTGCCTGCGCACCTGCGCGACGTTGAGCTGGTGGATGTTCGAGGGTGACGCCTGCATGATCAGCGTGTCCCCGGACCATTCGATCCGGACGCCCTCGGGAGCGATCCGCTCCAGCTCCTCGACGAAGTCGCGGTGCTGCTCGTAGAAGGTCATGCCGTCCTCTCCGCAAGGCGCCACGGGCATCGCCGGCCGCTCCCCGGAGCCCGGGTCGTCGAATCACCGACGGGCCGCACCGCCCGTGCGGCTCCGTCCACTATGACGCACCCCGGGGACCCGCGGCCGACGCTCCCACCGGGAACGGGAAGGCGCCGGGCTGGTCGTATCCGGTTCCGGTCAGCGCCTCACCCGCCGAGCAGCCGCCGACCGTCGTGCACTCGCGCCCGGGCAAGGTCGTCCACGCCGACGTCTCGCAGTGGGCCCACCTCCCGAGGCGTGGCCCCGCGACGGCCTCCGGGCCACCGCGCCGGAGTCACTGCGTCGCTGGACCGCCTACGCCGTGTCCGCGAGTGCCCTGGTGCACCTCGTCACAGCCGCGCTCGTACGGGTCTTCCGGGTGTGCCGCTGATACAGCGGCACACCCGGCACGCTCCGACCGGGAGGACCTGTTTCAGGCCGTGACCGGGCGGCGGTGGGTGGTGGCGATGGTGGCGGAGCCGACGACGCGGGTGGTGTCGTAGAGGACGACGGCCTGGCCGGGGGCGATGCCGCGGGCGGGGGTGTCCAGGGTGACGTGGAGTTCGCCGTCGACCATGGCGGTCGTGACCGGGACCTCCTCGCCGTGGGCGCGGAGCTGGGCGGTGTAGCGGCCGTCGGCCGCGGCCTCGGCCCCGCACCAGCGCGGGCGGATCGCGGTCAGGGCCGTCACGTCCAGGCCCTCGACGGGGCCGACGGTGACGGTGTTGTTCACCGGGGAGATGTCGAGCACGTAGCGGGGCTTGCCGTCGGCGGCCGGGCGGCCGATCCGCAGGCCCTTGCGCTGGCCGATGGTGAAGCCGTAGGCGCCGTCGTGCTCGCCGAGCTTGGTGCCGTCCGCGTCGACGATGTCGCCGGGGGCCCGGCCGAGGTGCTTGGCCAGGAAGCCCTGGGTGTCGCCGTCCGCGATGAAGCAGATGTCGTGGCTGTCCGGCTTCTTCGCGACGGCCAGGCCGCGGCGCTCGGCCTCCTCGCGGATGACGTCCTTGGTGGTGTCGCCCAGCGGGAAGAGCGAGTGGGCGAGCTGGTCGGCGTCGAGCACGCCCAGCACGTAGGACTGGTCCTTGGCGGCGTCGACGGCGCGGTGCAGCTCCCGGCGGCCGTCCGGGAGGTCGACGATCCGGGCGTAGTGGCCGGTGCAGACGGCGTCGAAGCCGAGCGCGATCGCCTTGTCCAGCAGCGCGGCGAACTTGATCTTCTCATTGCAGCGCAGGCAGGGGTTGGGGGTGCGGCCGGCCGCGTACTCGGCGACGAAGTCGTCGATGACGTCCTCGCGGAACCGCTCGGCGAGGTCCCAGACGTAGAACGGGATGCCGATCACGTCGGCCGCCCGGCGGGCGTCGCGGGAGTCCTCGATGGTGCAGCAGCCGCGGGCGCCGGTGCGGAAGGACTGCGGGTTGGCGGAGAGCGCCAGGTGCACGCCGGTCACCTCGTGCCCCGCTTCGGCCGCGCGGGCGGCGGCGACGGCGGAGTCCACCCCGCCGGACATCGCCGCGAGCACACGCAGGCGGCCAGTGGACGGGGCGGTCGGGGCACCGGGGAAGTCAGTCATGATGCCCACAAGAGTACGTGGTCGCGGCGGAGGCCCGGCCGGGTTTACCGGGCGCGCGCGGCCGCCGCCAGCCCCGCGCTGCGGGCCCGCTGGACGACCGGGGCGATGGCTCCGGCGAGCGCGGTGACGTCCTCCCGGGTAGAGGTGTGGCCGAGCGAGAACCGCAGTGAGGCGCGGGCCAGCAGCGGGTCCACGCCCATCGCCAGCAGGACGTGGCTGGGCTGCGGCACCCCCGCCGAGCAGGCCGAGCCGGTCGAGCACTCGATGCCCTGGGCGTCGAGCAGCATCAGCAGCGCGTCGCCCTCGCAGCCGGGGAAGGAGAAGTGCGCGTTGGCGGGCAGCCGCCCCTGCGTCGTCGGGTCGCCGTTGAGGACCGCGTCCGGGACGCCGGCCAGCACCGAGGCGACCAGTTCGTCGCGCAGCGCGCCGAGCACCGCCGCGTGCTCGTCCCGCCGCTCGACGGCGAGCGCGGCGGCGGCCGCGAAGCCCGCGGTGGCCGGCGCGTCCAGCGTGCCGGAGCGGACGTCCCGCTCCTGGCCGCCGCCGTGCAGCAGCGGGACGGGCGTGGCCCCGCGCGACAGCAGCAGGGCGCCGACGCCGTACGGACCGCCGACCTTGTGGCCGGTGACGGTGAGTGCGGTCAGCCCGGACTCCGCGAAGGAGACCGGCACCTGACCGAGCGCCTGGACCGCGTCGGCGTGCATCGGAATGCCGAACTCGGCCGCCACCGCGGCGAGTTCGGTGACCGGTTGGATGGTGCCGACCTCGTTGTTGGCCCACATCACGGTGACCAGCGCGACGGAGGCCGGATCCCGCTCGATCGCCTCGCGCAACGCCGCCGGGTGGACCCGGCCGTAGCCGTCCACCGGGAGGTAGTCGACCCGGGCGCCCTCGTGCTCGGAGAGCCAGTGCACCGCGTCGAGCACCGCATGGTGCTCGACCGGGCTGCACAGCACCCGGGTCCGGGCCGGGTCGGCCCCCCGCCGGGCCCAGTACAGGCCCTTGACGGCCAGGTTGTCGGACTCGGTGCCACCGGCGGTCAGGACGATCTCGCTGGGGCGGGCGCCGAGCGACTCCGCCAGCGACTCGCGGGACTCCTCGACCACGCGGCGGGCCCGGCGGCCGGACGCGTGCAGGGAGGAGGCGTTGCCGACGACCCCCAGGTGCGCGGTCATCGCGGCGATCGCCTCGGGCAGCATCGGCGTGGTCGCCGCATGGTCCAGGTATGGCATAACCATCCGATTGTAGAGGGCCACCGCGCGACACTCGGGCCACCCGGCGGATCCGGCCGCCGCGCAGCGCGCGCAAACGCCCCGATCCGGCCAACCGCCCGCCAACCGCCCGCCACCCGCCCGCCATCCGGCCGCCGCTCCCCCGCCACCCGCGGTGCCGGGCACCGGCCCGGCCCCCGACGGCCAAGCCGGGACGGCCGGGGGCTCGTTGGTCTCCCGCCGGACCGAACGGTTAGCCTGTCGGGCACCGCAAATCGGCCGGACCGGATCAGGACTGGGGGGCGCCATGTCGCAGTCGGTCGACCGCGCCCTCACCCTCCTCGGGTCCCTCGGCGACGGGCCGGTCACCCTCGACCAGGCCGCCACCAGCATCGGGGTGCACAAGTCCACGGCCCTGCGGCTGCTGCGCACGCTGGAGGAGCACGGCTTCGTCCACCGCCAGTCCGACCGGCGCTATCGGCTCGGCGGCCGCGTCCTCTCGCTCGCCCACCGGGCGCTGGAGGAGATCGACGTCCGCCAGATCGCCGCGCCCTACCTGGCCGCCCTCCACCGGCGCTGCGGACTGACCGTCCAGCTGGCCGTGCTCCAGGACGGCGAGGTCCTCTACCTGGACGAGCTGGCCGGCCGCTGGCCGGGGAGCGACACCGCCCGGCCGACCCGGATCGGGCGGCGCGCCCCGGCGGCCGGCACCGCGATCGGCCGGGTCCTGCTGGCCGGTCTGCCCGACGACGGGGCCGGCGAGGACGAGCTGCCTCCCGAGCTGGCCGCCGTCCGCCGCCAGGGCTGGGCGGCCGAGTCGGCCGAGCACCGGGAGGCGGTGGCCTGCGTGGCGGCCCCGGTGGCCGGCAGCGCCGGGCGGCCGGTCGCCGCCTGCGCGGTCAGCGCCCCGACCGACCGGGTCCCGCCGGCCGAACTGGTCCGGCTGCTGCCCGAGCTGCTCTGCACCGCCGAGGCGATCTCGCTGGCGTACGGGGGCTCGCCTACTCCTCGCTGGTGCGAGAACCGTTGCGGTGCCAGGCCCGCGGTGCGCGCCAGCCGTACTTGAGGGCGAGCATCCGCAGACCGAAGGCGGTCAGCGCGGCCGCCGTCCCGGTGAGCGCGGTGAGCCGGTCGAGGCCGATCAGGATCACCACGAGGGCCGAGCCGACCAGGGCCGGGACGGCGTAGATCTCGCGGTCCCAGCGCAGCAGCGAGGGGATCTCCCCGGCGAGCATGTCGCGCATCACGCCGCCGCCGGCCGCCGTCACCATGCCGAGCGCCATCGCGGCCACCGCGCCGAGGCCGTAGTCGTGCGCCTTGGCCGTACCGGTGACGCAGAACAGCCCGAGGCCGAGCGCGTCCAGGGTCTGCACCGCGCGGTTGATCCGCTCGACCTCCGGGTGCAGGAAGAAGACCACCAGGCCGGCCGCCAGCGGCGTGCTGAAGTAGCCGAGGTTGGAGAAGGCCGCCACCGGGGTGGCCCCGATGACGAGGTCGCGCATGACCCCGCCACCCAGCGCGGTCACCTCCGCCAGCACACAGATCCCGAAGATGTCCATGTTCTTGCGCACGGCCAGCAGCCCTCCGGAGAGGGCGAAGACGAAGATGCCGACCAGGTCCAGGCTCTGCTGCACGTCGGAGGGGAAGATCTGCGATGTCACCGGACAACTATGGACCCCCCGGGCACCGCGCCCGGCCGACCGTCACGGTCGCGCCACCGGCCGTCACAGCACGTGACGGCCGATGGTGCGCAGAGGGGCGCGGCCGCTGTCCGAACCGGCGACCGCGCCCCGGACCGTCACGCGGTGGCGAGCACCTTCTCGCCACCGGCAGGACTGTTCTCGGGACCCCGCTAGTCGTTCCCCTCGCTCCGCTCGGGACCCCGCTAGTCGTTCCCCTCGCTCCGCTCGGGGAAGTGACACGCCACCTGGTGCCCGGTCTTCAGCGCGGCCAGCGGCGGCTCCTGGGTCGCGCAGACCTCCTGCGCCTTCCAGCAGCGGGTGCGGAACCGGCAGCCGGACGGCGGGTTGATCGGCGAGGGCACGTCGCCCTTGAGCAGGATCCGCTCCCGGCGCTGCCGGCGGCGCGGGTCCGGCACCGGCACCGCGGACATCAGTGCGGTGGTGTACGGGTGCATCGGGGACGCGTAGAGCGAGTCCCGGTCGGCGATCTCGACGATCTTGCCGAGGTACATCACCGCGACCCGGTCGGAGACGTGCCGGACCACCGAGAGGTCGTGCGCGATGATCAGGTAGGTCAGGCCCAGCTCGCGCTGGAGGTCGTCCAGCAGGTTGACCACCTGCGCCTGGATGGAGACGTCGAGGGCGGAGACGGGCTCGTCCGCGATGACCATCTTGGGCCGCAGGGCGAGCGCCCGGGCGATGCCGATGCGCTGGCGCTGGCCGCCGGAGAACTCGTGCGGGTAGCGGTTGTAGTGCTCGGGGCTGAGCCCGCACAGCTCCAGCAGCTCCTGGACGGCCTTCTTGACGCCGCCCTCGGTCTGCACCTTCTGCAGCCGGAACGGCGCGCCGACGATGGTGCCGACGGTGTGCCGGGGGTTCAGCGAGGAGTACGGGTCCTGGAAGATCATCTGGATGTCGCGCCGGAGCGGCCGCATCGCACCCGTGCCCAGGTGGGTGATGTCGGTGCCCTCGAACTCGATCTTCCCGCCGGTGGGCTCGTCGAGACGGGTGACCAGCCGGCCCATCGTCGACTTGCCGCAGCCGGACTCGCCGACGACGCCCAGGGTCTCCCCCGCGTTGACGGTGAAGTCGATGCCGTCGACGGCCCGGACCGCCCCGGCGTTGCGGCGCAGCAGGCCGCCCTTGATCGGGAAGTGCCGGGTCAGGCCGGTCACCCGGAGCAGCGGCTCGCGGTCGGGGGCGGGCGCGGGCGCGGGCACCTTCTTCATGGGCTCGGGGGCCGCCGCCTGAGTGTCCGTCATCGGTTCTCTCCAGAATGGTGGTACGAAACCGGGCTCACAGCCGGGGCGCGATCTCTTCGGTGAAGATGCGGCGCCGGTCGGCGGCGGCGAGGTGGCAGGCCGCGTGGTGCCCGGGCGCTGCCTCGGTCAGGACGGGGACCTCGTCGGCCGAGCGCCCGCCGGTCAGCCCGGCGTACGGGCAGCGCGGGTGGAAGGCGCAGCCGGACGGCACGTTGATCAGGCTGGGCGGGGTGCCCTTCACCGGGACGAGCCGCTCCTGGAGCTCACGGTCGAGACGCGGCATCGAGCCCAGCAGGCCCCAGGTGTAGGGGTGCTGGGGCGCGTCGAAGAGGGTCTCGGCGGGGCCGCGCTCGACGCACTTGCCGCCGTACATGACCAGGATGTCGTCGGCGAGTTCGGCGACCACCCCGAGGTCGTGGGTGATGACGATGACGGCGGAGCCGAACTCCTCCTGGAGGTCCCGGATGAGGTCCAGGATCTGCGCCTGGACGGTGACGTCCAGCGCGGTGGTGGGCTCGTCGGCGATCAGCAGCGAGGGGTCGTTGACCAGGGCCATCGCGATCATGGCGCGCTGGCGCATGCCGCCGGAGAACTGGTGCGGGTAGTCGTCCACCCGGCGGTCGGGCTGCGGGATGCCGACCCGGTCGAGCATCTCGACCGCGCGGGCCCGGGCCTGCTTCTTGGTCGCCTGCGGGTGGTGCACCCGGTAGGCCTCGATGATCTGCGCCCCGACGGTGTAGTAGGGGTGCATCGCGGTCAGCGGGTCCTGGAAGATCATCGCCATCTCGCGGCCGCGCAGCTGGCGGACCCGCTCGGGGCCGGCCGCGACCAGCTCCTCGCCGTCCAGGTGGATCTCGCCGCTGATCCGGGCCCGCTTGGAGCGGTGCAGGCCCATGATGCCGAGCGAGGTGACCGACTTGCCGGAGCCGGACTCGCCGACGATCCCGAGGGTCTTCCCCTTGTGCAGGTCGAAGCTGACCCCGTCCACCGAGCGGACCAGGCCGTCGTCGGTGTCGAAGTGGATCCGCAGGTCCCGGACCGACAGGAACGGGTCCCCGGTCGCGGCGGCCACCGGCGCCGGGGTCTTCTGGAGCTCGGTCACGACAGCCTCACCCGGGGGTCGACAGCGGCGTACAGGAGGTCAACCACGAGGTTGCAGAGGACGATGAAGAACGCGGCGAGCAGCGTGACGCCGAGGATCTTCGGCAGGTCGTTGTCGGAGATCGCCGAGACGGCGAAGGCGCCGACGCCCTGGAGCGAGAAGACCTGTTCGGTGATCAGCGCACCGCCGAGCAGCAGACCGAGGTCCATGCCGAAGATGGTGACGACCGGGGTGAGCGCGGAGCGCAGCCCGTGCTTCACGACCACCTTGCGCTCGGCCAGGCCCTTGGCCCGGGCGGTGCGGATGTAGTCCTCGCTCATCGTCTCCAGCATGCCGGCGCGGGTGAGCCGGGCGTAGAGCGCGGAGTAGAGGAAGGCCAGCGAGATCCACGGGAGGATCAGGTTGCGGGCCCACATCAGCGGGTCGTCGGTGAAGTTGACGTACTGGAGGTTGTCGAGGATCGGCCACTCGTAGCTGAAGAGCGTGAGCAGCAGCGCACCGGTGAAGAAGACCGGCAGCGAGACACCGGCCAGCGCGACGCCCATGGAGAGCCGGTCGAAGATCGACTTCGGCTTGAGCGCGGAGATGACACCGGTGGTGACGCCGGAGACCAGCCAGAGCACGGCGGCGCCGATGGCCAGCGACAGCGTGATCGGGATGCGCTTGGTCAGCTCGGGCCAGACCTCCAGGTGGTTCTTGAAGGAGTAGCCGAAGCAGGGCACGTGGCAGGTGGCGGCGTCCGGGCCGAACTTGTACTCGGCCCCGGTGACGAGCGCCTTCAGGAAGCGCCCGTACTGGACGTAGATCGGCTGGTCGAAGCCGAGGTTCTTCTTGACCGCCGCGACCGCCTCGGGGGACGGGTTCTTCCCGATGTACTGCGTGGCCAGCTGGTCGGTCGTCTCACCGGCCAGGCGCGGCAGCAGGAAGAAGATCGCGAAGGTGACCGCGCTGACCACCAGCAGCAGCACCACGGCCGCGAGCGTCCTGCGGAGGATGTAGGCAAACACAGTTGGTCGGCTCCGGCGGCCCGCCGCCGTCCGGGATCTTCCGGAC
>NZ_JBHWUI010000066.1:0-29960 GCF_042737525.1 Kitasatospora sp. NPDC059973
GCGGGCGCACCCACGCGCCCGCCGCCCCGGCCGGAACGTCCACCGGCCACCGCAGGGGTGCGTTCCCGTTCGTCCCGGGAGCGGCTCACTGGGGCGGCCGGTGGGACCGAATCGATGAAGTAGCCGGGAGAGGAAACGAGAAAGGCCAAGAGTAACTGGCAGTAAAGGCTGGACAAGGCGACTGGCGGTCTGTCAGGATCAGGGCTGTCGCCAGGGAACAGGGCCGGCGGCCACACCAGGGGAGGACCACATGTCGCAGGACGACCAGCCGCAGTTCGTCTCGGTGCCGGTGCCGAGTCAGTACGTCACACAGGTGTACGCCTACCTGGCCGGGCTGACCGGCGCCACGGCGAGTGCCCCGACGGCCGCCGGGGCGGGCGGCGCTCCCCCGGCGCTCCCGGCCGGGCCGGAGGAGGGGGCGGCCGGGGAGCCCGGCAAGCTCCCGGTCGTCGAGTGGACCGTCGAGGACTTCCGCCGGCTGATGATCGAACCGCTGGGATCGGTGCAGGTGGTGGCCCGGCTGCTGGACGTGCTGGCCACCCAGCCCGACGCGCGGGTGAGCTACACCGAACTGGCCACCCGGCTGGGCCTGGAGAAGAAGAGCCTGCAGGGCAACCTCGCCGCCTTCACCCGCGCGGTGCACCGGCACTACCACCGCCGCAACTGGCCGATGACCTGGGTGGAGGCGCTCACCAGCGAGCCGGGGCTCAAGTCGGAGTTCTTCTACACCGTCAACGCGACCCTCGCGAGGCGCTGGCTGGAGGCCCGGGCGCAGGGCTGAACGACTCGCCCCGGCCGGGACGGGGGAGTCTGGCGGTTACTCCACCTGTCTAGCCGATCCGGCGCCAGCCGCCGGGCGTGCCCGGCTCCGTCACCGGGGCCGGGCCGAAGTCGTACCGCGGCCCGTCGGGCCCGAAGGCGAGCAGCGAGATCGAGGACGAGCCCCAGATCCGCCCGTCGCCGAACTCCCGCCGCTGGACCAGCGCGGCCGGATCGTCGAGCGCCAGGCCGTCGCCGGAGACGATCGGCAGCCAGGCGCCCCAGGCCTGCTCGGTCGTGGCGGGGCCGGGCCGCGGCGCGGGCCGGGCGGCGGCCCGGAAGCGGGCCCGGAAGTGCGCGGCGCGGGCGGCCATCAGCGAGCGGACCAGCTCGGACGCGGTCCGGTCCGCCGCCAGCCCCTCCGGTCCGTCGTTGAGCACCACGCTCAGCCCGACCGGCAGGTCGCGTTCCGCCAGGATGCTGCCGTCCCAGCTCAGTACCCGTGCGCCGGCCCGGCCGGCGAGGACGAGGTGGAACGGGTCGTACCGCTCCAGGTCGACGCCGGCGAGGCCGCCGTCCCGCAGGGCGATCAGCGGCAGCTCCCCGCGCGAGAGCCGGGCCCGGGCGGGTGCCATGGCCCCGAAGCCGTTCAGCAGACAGGCCGCGGCCGGCCCCGCGGTGCCCGGCTCCGTGGCCCCGGGCACCGCGGCCCCCGGTTCGATGGCGAGCCACGTCCCGCCCGCCGCCAGGTCGAGCCCGCCGACGGCCGCCGGGTGCGCGGGCCAGTGGTGGTCCGGCGGGGACCACCGCCGCCCGGCGTACTCGTCCCGCACCGACAGCAGCAGCACGGGCACCGATGCCGACGGTTCGATGCTGACGAACGCGGTACACACGATCCTGGCCCCCTGACCTCGCCCACCCCGGGCGGCCCGGCTGCACCACCCTCCCCGCGATCCTCGCACGATCGTTCGGATCCGGGCAGGTCCGGGCCCTCGCCCTCCGGCGCCCGCCGTGCCACACTCGGGCGAGCCGCCCGAGGGCCTGCCCCGACCGTGAAGTGGCCCACGATCTCTCGGCCCGAATGTGCCAGGGAGCCAGTCCAGTCGGACCCTAGGCTGGCCGGTATGACGACGAACGACAACGCCACCGTGTCCGCCCCCGAGCAGCGGATCTCCCTCCCCGACCTCGCCCCCGAGTTCTACCGGGCCATGATCGCCCTGGACCGCGCCGCCCGGCAGGGCGTCGACCCCGTCCTCGCCGAGCTGGTCAAGGTGCACGCGTCGATGCTCAACGGCTGCTCCTTCTGCATCGACATGCACGCCACGGACGCCCTGAAGAACGGCGAGCAGAACCACCGGCTGCTCTCCCTGCCGGCCTGGCGGGAGACGTCCTGGTTCACCGCCAAGGAGCGGGCCGCCCTCGCGCTGACCGAGTCGGTCACCCTGCTGACCCAGGGGCACGTGCCGGACGCCGTCTACCAGGAGGCCGCCGAGCACTTCGAGCAGGCCGAGCTGGCCCAGCTGATCGCGCTGATCATCGCCATCAACTCCTGGAACCGGATCGGCGTCACCTCCCGCCTCAGCCCCGCCGCGAAGTAGGGTGCCCGGCATGACGACCACTCAGCACGAGCTGGCCCGCGCCCTCCACGCCCTGCACCGCCCCGGCGAGCCCCTGGTGCTCGCCAACGTGTGGGACGCGGTGGGCGCCCGGCTGGTCGCCGCCGCCGGTGCGCGGGCCGTCGCGACGGCCAGCGCGAGCGTCTCCTGGACGCTCGGCAGCGCGGACGGCGACGCGGCCGACCGCGCCGAGGTGCTGGCCCAGACCGCGCTGATCGTGCGCTCGGTCGCGCTGCCGGTGACGGCGGACCTGGAGAGCGGCTTCGGCGCGACGGCCGCCGAGGTCGGCGAGACCGTCACCGCGCTGCTCGGCACCGGCGCGGTCGGGGTGAACCTGGAGGACGGGGGGCGCCCCGCCGCCGAGGCGGCCGAACGGATCGCGGCCGCCCGGGCCGCCGCCGACGCGGCCGGCGTCCCGCTCTTCGTCAACGGCCGCACCGATGTGTTCCTGAAGCAGCTCGGCGACCCGGCCGGCCGGCTGGACGAGGCCGTCGACCGCCTGCGGGCGTACGTCGCGGCCGGCGCGGACGGCGTGTTCGTGCCCGGCGTCGCGGACCCGGGGACGATCGCCGCCCTGGTGGCCGCCGTCCCGGCGCCGCTGAACGTCCTGGCCGGGCCGGGCTCACCGTCCGTACCGGAGCTGGCGAAGCTCGGCGTGGCCCGGGTCAGCCTCGGGCCGGGCCTGGCCAGGGCGGCGTACGCGGCGGTGCGCCGCGCCGCCGAGGAGGTGTACTCCGAGGGGACGTACACCGCGCTCGACGGCGGGCTCACCTACCAGGAGCTGAACGCCCTCGCGCAGGGCTGACCCGGAGCCGGCGTCCGGACCCGACCGCGAAGTCGGCGACGGACGCCGGCCGCTGTGCGCCCCGAGCGGCGCGCAGTGGCTGGCGGCCGCTTCGCAAGGAGCGCCGGGAGACCGGGAGATCAGGGAGATCAGGGAGACCACGGGGCCCGGGAGCCACAGGGGAGCTCCCGGACCGCCCAGTCCCCGCGCCGGACCGCTCAGCCGATCTGCCCGCTGAGGCCCGGGTGGGTCAACTGGTTGGTGCCGATCGCCTCCACCTCCTGCGCGGCGTGACCGACCAGCGGGAGCTTGCCGGCCTCCTTCAGGGCGAGGTCGCCCGGGGAGAGGTTGAGGCCGCTGGAGAGCCCGTCCAGGGCGTCCGGCGACGTGGCGGTGGAGGTCGTGGCCGACGCGGCCGGGGCGGCCAGGGCGAGGCCTGCCATGGTGAGGGCGGCCAGGGTGGCGAGTTTCTTCATGGAACCCCCAACGACCCGGCCGCCCTCAGGTCACCGCGGCGGCGTCAGACCGTCACCCGCAGCGTCCGCACGCTGTTGCTGATGAACGACCCGATCGGCTCCGGCGCGGGCCCCTCGGCCAGGGCGATCCCCGGGAAGCGGTCGAACAGGTACCGCAGCGCGGTCTCCGCCTCCATCCGGGCGAGTCCGGAGCCGAGGCAGAAGTGCGGGCCGTGGCCGAGCGACAGATGCCGGTTCGGCTGCCGGGTGATGTCGAAGCGGTCGGCGTCCGGGTAGTGCGCGGCGTCCCGGCCGGCGGACGCGTAGGAGGCGAGCAGCGCCTCGCCGCGCCGGATCACCACGTCGCCCACCGGGATGTCCTCGGTCGCGTACCGCAGCGGGAACTGCCCGACCGGCGAGTCGTACCGCAGCGTCTCCTCGACCACCGCGGACCACGGCTGCTCCTCGTCGAGCACCAGCCGCAGCTGCTCGGGGTGCGAGAGCAGGGCGCGGACGGCGTTGGTGATCAGGTTGAGGGTGGTCTCGTGCCCGGCCACCAGCATCAGCAGCAGCGTGCCGACGAGCTCCTGCTCGCTGAGCCGGTCCCCGGACTCGCGGGCGGCGATCAGGTCGGTGGTCAGGTCGTCGCCGGGTTCGGCGCGCTTGGCCTCGACCACGGAGGCGAGCAGCGCCTGGAGCCCCCGCTGGGCGGCGATCGCGGCGGCCGGGGTGGCGGAGCTGGAGACCAGGGTGTCGGAGAGCTCGTGCAGTTCGTCCTGCTGCTTGGGCGGCAGGCCCAGCAGTTCGCCGATGACCTGCATCGGCAGCGGGTAGGCGAAGTGCTCGCGCAGGTCGAACGGGCCCTCCAGCCCGGCGAGGTCGTCGAGCAGCGCCTGTGTGCGGGACTCGACGGCGGGCCGCAGTTCGGCGACCCGGCGCGGGGTGAAGGCCTGGGTGACCAGGCCGCGCAGCCGCCGGTGGTCCTCGCCGTCCACGGTGATCATGCCCGGCACGGTGACGAAGTTCAGCAGCGGCCAGCCCTCGGGCAGCCGGCCCTCGGTGAAGGCGGTCCAGAGCTGCGGGTTCTTGCCCACCCGGGGGTCGGCGAGCAGCTCCTGGAGGGTGTCGTGCCGGGCTATCGCCCAGACCACCACCCCGCCAGGGAGTTCCACCAGGACCGCCGGGCCGGCCTCCCGGAGCCGGGCGTTCTCTCCGTGCTGGTCCCGTCCGAAGGGGTCGAGCCGGATGGGCTCGGGTCGGTGGCCGGGTCGGTCGAGCTCAGGGGCGGCGGTGTCCATGACGGCCTCTCGGGGGCTGGCGGGCGGGGCGGGGTGAAGGCGCTGTAGAGCACCGGCAGGCTGACCAGGGCGCGTGACCAGGGCGACCGGCGCCAGGCCAACTCGCTGGGCGGTACGGCCAGTTGGAGATCGGGAAGGCGGTGCAGCAGGGTCTCGACGGCGGTCTCGACGATGATCCGGGCCGGGTGCTGGGCCGGGCAGACGTGCTTGCCGGCGCCCCAGGCCAGGTGCGCCCGGTTGCCGCCGAGCGAGCCGTGCGCGGCGGCCGAGGCGCCCTGGGCGGCCGGGTCGGCGTTGGCCGCGGCCAGGCCGAGCACGAGCATGTCGCCGGCGCTGATGTACTGGCCGCCGAGGACGGTGTCGCCGGTCGCCCACCGGCCGGGGAAGTTCTGCGTCGGCGGGTCGCGCCAGAGCACCTCCTCCAGCGCGTCGGAGACGGTGAGCCGGCCGCCGGTGAGGGTGGCCCGGAACCGGCGGTCGGTGAGCAGCAGCCGCAGGGTGTTGCCGGTCCAGTTGATGGTGGTCTCGTTGCCCGCGACCATCATCACCACCAGGTGGTGCACCGCCTCCTCGTCGCTGAGCGCGGCCGGATGGGCCAGCAGCCAGGAGGTGAGGTCGGCCCCGGGCGTGGCGCGGCGGCGCCGGACGAGGTCGACCAGGATCGCCTGGAACTCCGCGCTGGCGCGCACGGAGTCCTTGCTGCTGTCGACGAAGTGGCTGATCAGGCCGATCAGATGCGGTCCGGCCTCGGCGGGCAGTCCGATCAGCTGGGTGAAGACCAGCAGCGGCAGCCGACGGGCGTACTGCGCGATCAGGTCGGCGGTGCCGTCCGGGCCCCAGCTGTCGATCAGGGCGTCGGCGGCGGCCTCGGTGGTCTCGCGCAGCTGGCGGTGGTCGATCTCGGCCAGCGTGTCGGCGACGGCGGCGCGCAGCCGCTGGTGCTCGGCGCCGTCCAGGTTGAGCAGGGTGGGACGCCAGGCGGTCATCGGCAGCAGCCGGGAGTCGGCGGCCAGCCGGCCCTCGGCGGGGACCCTCCAGCGGCGCGAGTCCTTGGAGAACAGCGCCTCGTTGCGGGTGAGTTCGAGCAGTTCGGGGTAGCCGAGCACGAGCCAGGCCTCGACCCCCGGCTCCAGCTCGATCGGTGCGACCGGGCCGTACTGGGCCCGCAGCCGGGCGTACAGGCCGTGCGGGTCGTCGGCGACGGCGGCGCCGTACAGCCGGGGCAGCGGCACCCCGGCGGGCAGGGTCCCGGTGGCGTTCGCCGGGCAGCCGGGGGGTGCGGACAGCTGCCCGGCGGACGGCGGAACGGCCGTGCCCGGGTCGGGGGTCGTCATCGCTGGAGCTCCAGTACGGCGGTGGAGTGCAGATGGTCGACGAAGTCGATCAGCAGGTCGTACGCGGCCCGGCGGTCCCGGGCGTCGCAGTACAGGATCGGTACGTCGGGCAGCAGGTCGAGGGCGGAGCGCAGCTCCTCCTCGGGGTAACTCGGGGTGTCCGGGAAGGTGTTGACGGCGACCGCGAACGGGATCCGCTGCTCCTCCAGCCGGCCGAGCACGTCGAAGCTCTCGTCCGGGCGGCGCAGGTCGACCATCGCGATGGCGCCGAGCGCGCCGCGCGACAGGTCGTCCCAGAGCGGCCAGAACCGCTGCTGCCCGGGGGTGCCGAAGAGGTAGAGGGCGAGCCGGGGGTTGAGCGTGATCCGGCCGAAGTCCAGCGCGACCGTGGTGGTGGTCTTGCCCGGCCGCCCGGTGAGGTCGTCGATGCCGCTGCTGGCGGCCGTCATGGTCTCCTCGGTGCGCAGCGGCGTGATCTCGCTCAGTGCGCCGACCAGGGTGGTCTTGCCGACCCCGAACGGGCCGGTGACCAGGATCTTCACGGCGCCCTGGACGGACGGCGGCAGGTACTGGGGCTCCGGCGCCGAGGGCTCGGCGTGGCGCGGGTCAGCGGAGTTGGCGGAGGCCAACGAGCACCTCTTCCAAGAGGGTTGCGGGCAGGCGTTCGGCCTGCGGGACGGGCGGGAGCACCTGGACGGCGCCGAGGTCCCAGAGGTCGCCGACCAGCACCTTGACGACGCCGAGCGGCAGCCCGAGGTAGGCGGCCACCTCGGCGACCGACAGCAGGCTGCGGCAGAGGTCCAGGATGCGCTGGTGCTCGCGGTTGAGCAGGGCGTCCTCGGGGAGGTCGGGCCGGTCGGGTAAGGCGCTGACCAGGCTCTCGACGGCGAGCGCGGACCGGGTGGACCGGCTGCGGCCGCCGGTGATCACATAGGGCCGGACCGGCCCGTTCACCGCCGGCCCCCCGCCGCGTGATCGACGCGCGGCGGGCTGGTGAGGTGGCTGCCGATCCGCTCGACGAGGACCTGCATCTGGTAGGCGACCAGGCCGGCGTCGACCGCCTCGCCGGTCACCACGGCCAGGTGGGCCCCGGCCCCGGCGGCGACCACGAAGAGGTAGCCGCCGCCGTACTCGATGACGATCTGGCGGGTGGCGCTGCCGTGGCCGCCGAAGCCCTGGGCGACGCCGCGGGCCAGCGACTGCAGGCCCGAGCAGGCGGCGGCGAGCCGCTCGGCGTCCTCGCGCAGGATGCCCGCGCTGCGGCCGATCTCCAGGCCGTCGTTGGACACCACGACGGCGTGCTGGACCTCGGGGACGGAGATGATGTCGGCGAGCAGCCAGCCGAGATCAGGGGTGGTGGTCATGGAACTCTCCGAAGCGCTGGGGGAGCTGGGGGGAAGCGGGCAGGGAACGGTGGGGCTGGGCCTGCGTCCGGGCGGCCGACCGGCCGTCGGCGGTGCCGGCCTGGAACATCGCCATGAACGCCCGGGCATCCTGCGCCGACCGGTAGGGCGGGGCGGGCGCCGGCGGGGGAGCGGCCGGCGAGGCGTGGCGGTTGGAGCGGTCGCGCCGGTGGCTCCGGCGGGGCAGCGGCGGCGGAGCGGCGGGGCCGGCCGGCGGGGTCTCCACCAGGGGGTGTGCGGTGGTCCGCGGATGTCCGCCCGGGTAGGGGGAGGCCGGGTTCCGGTGGGGGTCGGCCGGGAACGCCGGGTCGTCGGGGCCGAGGCCCGGGACGGTCGGCGGGAGCGGCTCGGTGAGCAGCGCGTTCGGCAGCAGCACCACGACCCGGACCCCGCCGTACGGGGAGGGCGCCGAACTGAGGGTGACCCGGAACCCGTACTGCTCGGCGAGCCGGCCGACCGCGGCCAGGCCCAGCTGCGGCACCTCGCCGAGGCGGGACACCTCCAGCGAGGTGCCGCCGGCCAGCGCGGAGGCCGCCTTGGCGACGGCCGGCTCGGGCATCCCGACGCCGCCGTCGTCGATCTCGACGACGGCGCCGTTGTGGACCGGCATCAGCGTGACGAACACCTGGGTGCTGGGCGGTGAGTAGCGGGTGGCGTTGTCCAGCAGCTCGGCCACGGCGTGGATGAGCGCCTCGGCGGCGGCGCCGACCACGGCGGTCTCGATCCGGCTGCGGACCACCACCCGCTGGAAGGGCAGGATGCGCGACTGGGCACCGCGCACCACGTCCTCCAGCGAGACCGGTTCGGGCCAGTGCCGCCCGGCCCGGGCGCCGCACAGCACGGCCAGGGTCTGGGCGAGGCGGGCCTGTTGGGCGGCGGCGTGGTCGGCCTTGAGCAGGCCCTCCAGCAGCGCCGGGTCGTCGTGGGTGCGCTCCATCTCGTCGAGCAGGGCCTGCTGGTCGTGGGCCATCACGAGGATCCGGCGGGCCACGCTGAGGAAGGCCCGCTGGG
The DNA here is from genome assembly GCF_042737525.1 of Kitasatospora sp. NPDC059973. NCBI lineage: Bacteria > Bacillati > Actinomycetota > Actinomycetes > Kitasatosporales > Streptomycetaceae > Kitasatospora > Kitasatospora sp. NPDC059973. The sequence goes on from NZ_JBHWUI010000066.1 coordinate 8,661, forward strand.
TGGAGGCGTTGAGTTCCTGCTCCTGCTGGACGGCCGCCAGTTCGCTGCCCCGGCGGGCGAGTTCGACGGCGAGCTGGTCCTGGAGGCGGGCGTTCTCGCGCTGCTGCCGGTCGGCCCGGCGGCGCTGGGTGACGGAGACGGCGCGGTAGCGGGCGGCGGCCACGAGGGCGAGGGCGGCGAGAACGCCGGTTGCCGTTGCACACCACTGAGTCATCGTCACGCCGCGAATTCTAGGGTGATGATCCTACGAAGGTGTGAACGGATCTCGCCAAGTGACCGGATCTCGTCAATATCCCGTCCATACGACGTCAATCCGACCTGCTTCCGGCCCGGCCGCGCCGCCCCCGGGGCCGCTCCCCCGGCACCGCCGGAGGCTCACTGAACCGGCGAACTCCGGTGCAGCAACAGCAGAGCGACGTCGTCCGGCCGGGAGCGGCGCTCGGTCACGTTGAGGGTGAGCAGGTCGGCGAGGCGCTCCAGGGCGGCGGCCGGGCCGAGGCGGATCGGACCGGCCTGCCGGGCCCACAGCTCCAGCCCGCCGAGCATCCGCTGCACCGACTCGTCGTAGTCCTCCTCGCGGTCCTCGACCAGCCCGTCCGTGTAGACCAGCAGCGTCTCGCCGACCGCCAGGTGCCCGACCGTCAGGTGGTACGGCTGCCCCGGGTCCACGCCCAGCGGCGGGCCGCCCGGCAGGTCCAGCTCGACGGCCGCGGCGTCCGGCGCGATCCGGACCGGCGAGGGGTGACCGGCCCGGGCCGCCCGGACCGTCCCGTCGGCGGGGTCGAGGGTGAGGTAGAGGCAGGTGGCGAAGAGGTCGGTGTCGAGTTCGGACAGCAGCCGGCTGGTCCGGGCCAGGGTGGCGGCCGGGTCGTGGCCGTCGGTGGCGTACGCGCGCAGACCGCTGCGCAGCTGGCCCATCACGGCGGTGGCCTCGGCGTTGTGGCCCTGGACGTCGCCGATCACCAGGCCGATCCGGCCGTCCGGCAGCCGCAGCAGGTCGTACCAGTCGCCGCCGATCTGCATGCCCTCGGTGCTGGGCAGGTAGCGCGCGGCGCTGGCGATCCCGGGCAGCCGGGGCAGGGTGCGCGGCAGCATGGCGCGCTGCAGTTCGGTGGCCCGGTGGTGGTGGGTGTCGTAGAGCCGGGCGCGCTCCAGGGACTGCGCCAGGATGCCGGCGAAGGCGGAGTAGAGGGTGCGGTCCTCGCGGCCGAAGACCCGTTCGGTGGAGAAGGTGATCAGGCAGGAGCCGACCTGCCGCCCGGAGGCGACCAGTGGCAGCACCGCCCAGGACGCCGGGGTCAGTGGCCCGCCGCCGCCCGGCCGGGTGGTGGCGGGCTCGCTGAACAGCGGGGCGGCGCGGGCCAGCGAGTGCTGCATCACGCCCTCGGAGAGGTCGGCCAGCCGGGTCAGCTCGGTCCGGCGCGGGCCGCCGTACACGGTGTGCGAGACGGGCAGCAGCCGGCCCTCGTCGACCAGGTCGAGCACGATGCTGGCGGCGCCGAAGGCCGGCCGGGCGACGTCGGTCACCGCGGTGGTCAAGTCCCGGACGGTGACCGCGCGGGACAGCGCGCGGGTGAGCGCCAGCAGCAGCGCCGAGCGGGCGCCGGCCGCCGGGGCGCCGCCGCCCGCTCCGCCGCCGGCCGCCTCCTCCGCGGGGGCGCCCGCGCGGTCCCGGTCGGCCAGCAGCCCGGCGACCCGGACCGGCCGGCGGTGCACGTCCAGCATCACCTCGCCGGTCTCCTCGATCCGGATCACACCGCCGTCGCGGCGCGGCACCCGGTACTCGATCCGGTACGGGCCGCCGGTGGCGAGCGCCTCGGCGAGGGCGGCCTGGACGTCCGGGAGGTCCTCGGGGTGGACCAGCCCGTCCAGGTCGGGTGCGGTGGGCGGGCCGTCGGGCGGCACGGGGCGGTCGACCAGCCGGTAGGCGGTGGCGTCCCAGAAGGTCTCGCCGGTCACCAGATCGCGCTCGAAGGCGCCGTGCCCGGCGGACCGGACGGCGAGCGAGAGCATCGGGTGGGCCAGTGCGGCGGCCCGCCCGTCCGTACCGGCCTCGCCGCCGGTCCCCGGGTGGGCCGTCCCGGCCGGGCGGGCCCCCGCCCGCGCGCTGTCGAGCAGATGGGCGAGCCGGTGGGCGCAGGCGTCGCCGAGCGTCTCCAGCACGTCCAGATCGCGGCGGGGGACGGTGCCCCGGTGGGCGAGGGCGAGGGCGAGCACGCCGATCGGCCGTTCGTCGACGATCATCGGCAGGGCGATCAGCGCGACCATTCCGGTGCCCATGCCGGCATTGCGGTGGGGATAGTCGACGCTGGTGCGCTCCGGACTGAGCAGGTACGGGCGGCGCAGTCGCAGGGCCATCGCGGCGGGCAGCTCGCTCGCCGGATCGATGACGCCGTAGCGCTCGTGGACCCAGTCGGGCAGGCCGTGCGAGGCGGTGAGCCGGAGCATCCCGGCGCTGTCCAGCAGGTAGAGCGCGGAGCCCTCACCGGTGATCCAGCCCGGGCCCTCGGCGAGCACGGTCCCGAGGAGTTCGGCGGCGGTGGTGCAGCCGAGCAGTAACCGGACACAGCGCATCGCGCTGCGCGCGGTGGGGCTGCTGCGCGGGGCCCGGCTCTCGTCCTCGGAGGGGGGAAGCCACGGTGAGGTCAGGTCCATGGGATTTCCCGGCCTTTCCGTCGCCTTGTCGGGCACCCAATTCTTCATACCTCATTTCCGATGCCGGTGAAGGGTGACCCGGACGGCGCACCGGTGCCGGGGTGCGGACGCCGGTCGTGCCCTGCCCGGCCGCTCCGACCGGGTGGTCCGCCGTGGTCCGGCCGGCCCGCCGCGCGGGGTGCGCCGGGTGCGGCGCCCGGCCGGGCGAACTCACGGAGCCCCGGCGCGCGGTGGGGGCGGGGTTCAGGCCCCGGGCCAGTTCCGGAGGCCGCCGGTGAGGAGGGTGATCAGGCGGTCCTGGGTGTCGGAGAGGTTCTCGGCGAGCTGGAACCCGCCGCCGATCGACAGCGAGGCGAAGCCGTGGGCGACCGAGCGGACGGTCCGGGCGGCGTGGACGGCCTCGGAGCCCTCCAGTCCGTAGCCGCGGAGCACCGCGAGGATCACCCCGACCAGCCGGCCGCCCGCCCTGGCCAGGTCGTCGTCCGGCTGCGGGGCCTGCGGCAGCGCGGCGTACCGGTGCGGGTACTCGGTGGCGTAGCCGTGGTAGGCCCGCAGGACGGCGGCGACGGCGTCGTCCCCGCCGCGGCCGACGGCGGCCTCGGCGAGCCGGTCGGCGAGTTCCTCGGTGACCCGGACGGCGATCAGCCGGCGCAGCTCGGCGAGTCCGCCGGTGACGTGCTTGTACAGCGAGGGGGTGGCCACCTGGGCCCGTCCGGCGACGGCGGCCAGGGTGAGGGCCTCGGCGCCCTGTTCGTCGATGAGGGCGAGGGCGTGGTCGACGACCTGCTCGGGGGTCAGTCCGACTCGGGGCATGGTGCGGTCTCCGTGGGCGAGGTAGCGGGCGGGCTCGGGCCGGCTCGGCGAGGAAGGGGCGGGCTCAGGCCAGCTCGGCGAGGAAGGGCAGCAGGGCGTCGGCGGTGGCCTGCGGCCGGTCGGCCATCGGGTAGTGGCCGGAGCCCTCGATCATCACCTTGCGGCCGTTCAGCGCGGCGGCCTGCCGGTCGGCGACCAGCTCGGGGTTCGGGAAGTCGGGGTCCTTGGTGCCCATCAGGACCAGCGCCGGGCAGCTCACGGCGGCGGTCCAGCCGTTCGGCGCGGAGTCCCCGCGCACGTAGCCCCGGGTGGCCTGCTTGCGGCCCGGCATGCGCATCGCGGCGACCAGTCCGTCCACGTAGGCGTCGAAGTCGGCCGGCTTGGGACCGGGGTACGCCATCTTGCGGTGGTAGAGGCCCCAGAACGCGGGCGAGTGCACCAGCAGGACGCCCATCACGCCGAACATCGCGCGCTGCAGCGCGTTCGGCGGCGGGTTCTCGACGAAGGCGTCCACCAGGACGATCCCGGCCACCCGCTCCGGCGCGTCCCCGGCCACCTTGACCACCGTCGCACCGGCGTAGGAGTTGCCGACCAGCGTGGCGCGGTCGATGCCGAGGTGGTCCAGCAGGGCGAGGACGTCGGTGGCGATCGCGGCCGGCGTGTAGTCGTCCCAGGCGATCGAGGACTCGCCGAACCCGCGCAGGTCCAGGGTGATCACCCGGTGGCCCGCGGCCACCAGCAGCGGGCGCAGGTGCCGGTACGCGGCACGGCTGTCGAGCATCCCGGGGAGCAGGACGAGGGGGGCGCCGTCGCCCTGCTCGGTGTCGTCGAAGGCCAGCCGGCCGCCGGGGAGGTCGAGGTACTGGGTGCTGGGGGTGAAGGTGCCGGGCATGGGGGCCTCCTCGGTCCGCGGGGACGGGCTGTCGGCGTTGCGCCGATAGCCATAAAGCTAAGGCTAATAGCCTTAGCCGTCAAGCCCTCGACCGGCCGGACCCCGGGGTGGCCCCGGTGCCGCGGCTCAGACCCCCTCCACCTTGAACGGGTCGTGCTCGGCGAGCAGCTTCTCCAGTCGCGCCTGGTCCACCCGGGTGACGATCTCGTTGGTCTCCTGCCGGTCCCGGATCACCTTGGCCAGGGTGAAGGCGGAGGTGACGGTGTAGAGCAGGCCGACCGCGAGGAAGGCGCGGGTCCAGCCGCCGACCGGCAGATAGGCGATGCCGACGGCGAGGGCGCCGCCGGAGAGGGCGAAGGAGAGGACGGCCTGGAGGTGGTACGCGGCCGTGGTGCGTGACTGCATCGGTGCGTTCATGGCGCCAGGATGGCCGCGCCGGGAGCGCCGCACATGAGTAGGAGTACTCAAGTGGGGGGCCGTTCGTTGACGTCCCCTCACGTTCGGTAGTGTCAGGTGCCGCCGATCCGCCCAAATCGCCCATCAGGTCACGTACCGTCCGGGTAGTATCCGGCTGTCCCGAACGGACGGCTTGGAATCAGAGGCTCCTAGGATTAACGTTTGATAACGCAGCGCGGTTCGTAACGCCGTACCCAGACGGCACCGTGCGCCGTCGCCTAATCCCGCCGGCCGGCCTCCGGGCAGGCCAGGGAGCCGGGGAACCATGTTCCTTGGGGTGAATCGGCCGGGCCCAGGCCCAGCCGTAGGAGACCTTCCTGCTCCGAACCCGTCAGCTAACCCGGTAGGCGCGAAGGAAGGAAAGGAGCGCGCCTCCGTGGCGTCGTCGCACTCTCCGGCACACCTGCCCGGCTCCCCCGCCGGCACCCAGCTGCTCGACCACCCCTGGCCGCCCGCCCACCCGGGCGAGTTCGGCGGGTCCGGCGTCGAGACCGGGCCGCAGGCCCCCGACAGCAACCGGCACCGGATGCCCCGTCAGACCCGCGGCACCGCCCCGCTGCTCGGCGTCACCGCCGTGGCCGCCACCCTCGGTGCGACCGGCTTCGCCTCCGCCACCCCGGCCGCCGCCCCCGCCGTCGAGGTCCCGGACGAGACCCCGGTCGCGCTCGCCGCGGACCCGGGCCTCGCGCTCGCCGCCCGGATCCAGCAGCAGGCGGACAGCCAGCGCACCGCCGCCGAGGAGGGCGCCCGCCTGCAGGCCGCCAAGGAGGCCGAGGTCAAGCGCGCGGCCCAGCAGCAGGAGGCCAAGCGGGCCGCCGAGGAGGCCGAGAAGGCCAAGCTCGCCGCCATCGAGCTGCCGGTGCGCGACTACCACCTCTCGGCCCACTACGGCCAGAGCGCCTCCTACTGGGCCCACCTGCACACCGGCCTGGACTTCGCCGCCGACACCGGCACCCCGGTCTACGCGGTCGGCCAGGGCACCATCACCTCGGCCGGCTGGGCCGGGTCGTACGGCTACCGGATCGTCGAGACGCTGCCCGACGGCACCGAGATCTGGTACTGCCACCTCTCCTCGATCATCAAGGGCTCCGGCAAGGTCGTCCCCGGGCAGCAGCTCGGCAAGGTGGGGGCCACCGGCAACGTCACCGGCCCGCACCTGCACCTGGAGGTCCGCCCCGGCGGCGGTGCCCCGGTCGACCCGGAGAGCTGGTTCGAGCAGCGCGGCGTGACCCCCTGACCGGCGTCGCCTCCTGACAGCCCGCCGCGGTGCCCCGGTCGTCGTCACGACGGCCGGGGCACCGTCGCGTCTCAGGCCCCGGCGGCCGCGCCGGTCCCGCCCGGCCGGTCGGCGGACCCGTGCCCGTGCCCGGGCGCGTAGCCGTACTCGTCCCCGTAGTCGTCCCCGTACTCGTCCCCGGGCTCGTCGTCCCCGTACTCCCCGGCGTCCTCCGCCTCGCCGGGTGCCCCGGGCAGCTGCGCCAGGTACGCGTCGATCTCCTCCTGGCCCGGCTCCGGGGCCAGCTCCGGGAACTCCTCCACCAGCAGCCGCGGCAGCCCCGGCACCGTCCACTCGCCGAAGAGGTCCAGCGCGGCCTCGACGGCGGCCTCCTCGAACGCCCCGAAGTCCCCGGCCAGCTCCTCGGGCATCGGCCGGCCCTGCGCGGTGAGCTCCTCCAGGTTGCGGTAGCTGCGCCGCATCAGCCCCTGCTCCAGCAGCCGCCGGGCACCGTCGGTGGCCATCCCGACGCTGAGCGGCCGGGCGCCGTCCCAGCCCCCGTCGTCCACCGGGTCCAGCGCGCCCGTCGCCTCCAGCCGCTCGTAGGCGGCCGCCCGGTCTTCCGGCGCCAGCTCCCGGAACGCCTCCAGCCAGGCCCGGACCGCCGCCCCGTCGGCCGGGTCCACCCCGTCCGCCCGCAGCAGCAGCGTGTACAGCCGGGGCCAGGTCACCAGGTCGGCGCGGCGCAGCAGCCCGGCGGCCACCTCGCCCTGCCACTCGGCCTCCGCGTGCAGCCGCTCCTGCCGCTTGGCGTTCAGCCGCTTCGCCGCCCGCTGGTGGTCGATCAGCAGCCGCACCGCGGCGCCGTACGCCAGCGGGTCCTGCTCCGGCTCGGGCTGGACGTACAGGTAGAGCCGCTCGTACAGCAGTTGTTCCACGGCGTCCGAGGTCAGCTCCGGCCAGCCGTCACGCATCCTGCCCTCACCCAGCTCCAGCAGCGCCAGCACCGCCCGCACCGGCGCCTCGGCCACCGGCGGGTGGCCGTGCGCCTGCGCCCAGGCGAGCAGTTCGGCGGCTTTGGTGCGCGGGGCGAGCCGCAGGTCTTCTTCTTCCATGTCACGTAAGGTAACCGGAAAGCCCGGGTAGGGTCGGCAGGCATGGTCCCCGTCCGACTCACCGGCCCCCGCCTGGCCATCCGCGAGTTCCACCACAGCGCCGCCGACGTCGACGCCCTGTACGCGGTGTTCGGCGACCGGGAGGCCACCCGCTACCTCCCGTTCGAGCCGCGTGACCGCGAGGACTGCGCCGACCAGATCGAGCAGTACCTGGAGGAGGCGCAGCAGGACGAGCGGACGGTCTACCGGCTGGCCGTCACCCGCCGCGCCGACGCGGACGCCCCGTCCCGCGCCGTCCCGATCGGCAACGCCGCCCTCACGCTCGGCGGCCACCGCAGCGCCGACCTCGGCTACGCGCTGCGCCCCGACACCTGGGGCAACGGCTACGCGGGCGAGATCACCGGGCTGCTCTGCGACTTCGCCTTCGGCCCGCTCGGGCTGCACCGGCTGGTCGCCCGGGTGGACGTGGAGAACACGGCCTCGGTCCGGGTGCTCATCCGGGCCGGCTTCCGCCTGGAGGGCCGGATCCGGCACGACGCGCACCTGCGCGGCGGCTGGCGCGACTCCTTCCAGTACTCGCTGCTCGCCCACGAGTGGCCCCGGGTGGGGGGTTAACCCCCGGCCCGCTTCGCGGGGGAGCCGGATGTCCGCCCGGCCCGGCCTTTGACAGGGTTGTGACGTCAGCCCGGCACGCCACCGAGAAGGACCCGAGGGCCATGAGCAGCAGCCTCAGCACGCAGCGCAGCGAGTACGACCGCGACGACGCGGTACGGCGCACCGAGGAGCCGCCGTACGCCTGGCGGGCGCCGTTCTCGTCCTACTACTACCGGGAGCTCGGCTTCACCCTCACCGCGGTGCCGGTGGCCCTCGCCGGGTTCGCCTTCGCCGTCACGCTGTTCGCCTTCGGTGTCGGCACTCTCGTCACCGTGCTCGGCATGCCGGTGCTGGCCGCTCTGACCGCCGGGGCCCGGGGTTTCGGCCGGCTGGAGCGGGCCCGGGTCCGCGGCATGCTGGCGCTGGACGTGCCCGGCCCGAAGCCGGTCCGGGCGCGCCGGCCGGGCAGCTGGGGTGCGATCACCGCGCGGCTGGTGGACGCGGCGGGCTGGAAGGCCGTGCTCTACCAGGTGGTGATGCTCCCGTGGGCGCTCTTCAGCTTCGTGATGTCGCTGACGTTCCTGCTGGTCGGCTGGACGCTGGCGCTCTACCCGCTCTACCACTGGGTCTACCCGAAGTACGTCGGCTGGCGGGGCTTCCGGGTGTTCGACTACTACGACGGCAACGGCGTCGAGCACGTCTACTACGTCGAGGGGCCGCTGCAGATCGCCGGGCTCTCGCTGCTGGGCTTCGTGTTCGTCTTCCTGACCCCGCAGCTGGTGCGCGGCCTGACCAACGTCAACCGGCTCGCCGCCCGGGCTCTGCTCGGCCGCTGACCGGTCCACCCGCCGCCCCACCGCCCGGCCCCACCAGCCCCACCGGCCCCGCCCCGCCCCGGACGCTCCGGGGTGCGGGCGGGGCCGGCCCGTGGTCCGATGACCGCATGGCCGCCCCGACCGACCTCGCCGCCGACGTCCCGGTCACCTCCCGCCCGCTGGACGAGTACTGCGCGCTGTTCGACCTGACCCGGGCCGGGCTCGCGGCCCTCCCCGGGCCGGTCCTCGACTGCCCGGGCGGCGCCGCCGGGCTCGCGGCCGAGGCACGCGAGCTGGGCTGCCGGGTGATCGCCACCGATCCCGCGTACGCCTGGCCGGCCCCCGAGCTCGCGGCCCGCGCGCTGGCCGCCCGCGCCGCCATGGCGGCCGCGATGGCCGCCCGCCCCGAGCTGTACCCGGCGTCCCACCACCGCCCGGCCGACCGCTACCTGCGCAGCTGGGACCGGGCCCGCCGGCTGTTCGCCGCGGACGCCGCCGCCCACCCGCAGCGGTACGTGGCCGCCGCGCTGCCCCGGCTGCCGTTCGCGGACGACACCTTCGCGCTCACCCTCAGCGGGTTCCTGCTGTTCGTCTACCCCGAACTCTTCGGCCCCGAGCAGCAGTTGGCCGCGCTGACCGAGCTGGTCCGGGTGACCGCCCCCGGCGGCGAGGTCCGGGTCCACCCGCTGAACGACGCCGCGGGCCGGCGCTGCCGGCACCTCGACGGGCTGCGCCGCGCGCTGGGCGAGCGCCGGATCGCCAGCGAGGTCCGCCCGCTCCCGGCCGGTGCGGGGCGCCTCGGCCGGGTCCTCGTCCTGCGCGCCGCCGACTGCCGGCGCCGGGGCGGCTAGCCCGGCTGCCGCTCCGGCCGGTCGGTCTCGGGCGGGCGGGCCGGCTGCCCGGCCGGCTGCCCGGCCGGACCGGTCTGCTGCGGGAGGGTGACCTGCGGGGGGAGCGGAGCCGGTGACTCCAGCCGGGAGAGGATCTTCTCCGCCAGCCAGCTCCGGTCGGAGCCGTACGGGATGCCGTCCGGCGCCACCAGCCGGCCGGCCACCGCGTCCCGCAGCCGCTGCGCCTGTGCGGCCGGCAGCCAGGAGAGCAGGCCCCGGGCGGCCAGCAGCGCGTGGTACTGCTCGAAGCCGGAGCGCGGGTGCTCGATCGCCTCCAGCACGCTGGTCAGGTCGGCCAGCGCGGGATCGCCCTGCATCAGGGCGAGCGCCTGGATCCGCCGGTCGTCGGCGCCGTCCGCGAACAGCTCCCGGACCCGGTCCGCGGTGAGCGCCGAGCGCCGGGCCGTCGACCGGACCTCGGCCATCACGCTCTCCGGCCCGGTCGTCACGTTCGACGGCAGCAGGCGGGCCGGGTCGTCCGCCCGGCCGGTGCTGCCGCCCAGCAGGCCCAGGTGCTGCATCGCGCGGACCCGCAGGTCGTCCGCGCCCACCTTGTCGCCCCGGAGGTCGCGGTCCTGGCCGGCCAGGAAGAGGTCGAGCGCCTGGTCGGCGCCGGAGAGCACCCGGGGCAGGGCGAGCCGCGTCACCAGCCAGCCGGTCAGGAAACCGAGAACGAGGAAGTAGAGGACCAGCGCGGCCGCGAAGGGGGCCGCGCCCTCGCCGCCGCCCAGTGCGGGGGCCAGCGCCGCGCCCAGCTGGTGCAGCCGCTCGCCGAGCGAGCCGAGCTGGGTCAGGCCGACGCCGAGCAGCACCTTGGTCAGCCAGTCGGAGACCTGCTCCAGATTGGTGTTCGGGGCGTAGGAGCCGTGCGGCTCACCGGCCGGGCCGCCGCGCGCCCGGGGCACGCCGAACAGGAAGCCGAGCGCGCCGCCGAGCACCGCCGAGGCCCCGGTCACCACCAGCCCGCCGCCCAGCGCCTGCCAGCTGTGCGCCCGGTCGAGGGAGAACAGCACCAGGCCGAGCGCCCCCACCCCCACCAGCGCTCCGGCCGCTCCCCGTTGTGCCGTTCGCAGGGCCGTCGTGCCCCCGGTCCGCCGCGTCCTCGCCATCGCCTACCCCCTGTGGCCGCCCCGCTCCGCTCCGGAACCCGCGCCGACTCTAGCGTCGGAGCGGTGGGAGGCAAACGCCCCGGGCCGCCGTCCGGGCCGATCGGTGCCGGAACAGCAGACAGCCCGTGGGCTGCTCCTCGCTGCAGCGAGGCACCGGGGATGTTCCGGTGAGCCCACGGGCCGGGTGACTGCTTGGAATTCGCCTGCCGGAGGCACGGGGCCTCGTCCTGCGCAGGCAGGGGCGGCTCTAGCGAGCAGCCACCTCACGCATCCTGATGGAACTCATGTTTATAGGATGCTGCGCACTATGACACCGTACGTGAGCCGGAACATCCGGCCGGCAGAACTTGAGTCCGTCCGCGCCGCGATCTACGCCCGCCAGTCCAAGCGGCGCCTGGACGACTCCGAGACCTCCACCGAGTCCCAGATCGGCCGGGGCAAGTCCCTGGCCGAGGGCAAGGGGTGGAAGGTCGGCCGGGTCTTCCAGGACATCGGGAAGTCCGGTTGGGACCCGGATACCGAGCGTGCGGGGTTCGACGCCATGATGGCGGCGGTCCGAGCTGGTGAGGTGGACGTGGTGGTCGTCTTCTCGCTGGCGCGCCTCACCCGCCAGGGCGCAATGGAAGCGATGCGCATCAATGACGTGCTGACGCAGCACGGCGTGCGTCTGGTCTCCGTTGAGGAACCGTTCCTCGACACCACGCACCCGATAGGGGTGGCCGTCTTCGCGCTGATCGCAGCTCTGGCGCAGCAGGAGTCGGAGTTGAAGTCCGCGCACATCTCCGAGGCCAAGGCGGAACTCAAGGCGATCGGCAGCCACGTGTCCGGCCGCCCGCCGTTCGGCATGAAGACGGAGCGGGTCAAGGAAGGGAAGTTGGTTCGCTCCCAGTTGGTGCCCGAGCCCGAGGCAGCCGAGAAGGTCCGAGCCATCGTCAAGCGCGTCATGGACGGCGAGACGGTCTCTGCCATCGTGCAGAGCCTCAACGAGTCGGGCGAACCGTCCCCCGGGGCGCTCGCGCTGGCAGCGGGGCGAAAGCGGTCCGGGCGCTCCCGGAGCAACATCACACCGCTCGACCCGAAGTGCCCTCCCCTCTGGGATGTGGGCACGGTGAACACCCTGCTGCGTCACCCCGCGCTCGCCGGATTCGCTGCCCAGTGGGTGACCAACCCGGACGGCACGAAGCGACGACGGGAGGTCATGCGCGACAAGAGCGGCGCCCCCATGGCAGTGCACCAGGGCCTTATGGAGCCGGTCGACTGGTACCGGCTGCAAGACGTCCTCAAGGGGCGGTCCCGAGCCTCGATCCGGCCCCGCAACCCCGAGAACGCCCGAACGCTGCTGGGCGGTTGGGGCATCCTTCGCTGCGGCATCTGCAACGCCAACATGGTGTACGAGGGCGGTCAGCGTCGGTACACGTGCCCTCGGCCCACCAGTCGCGTGAATTCGCATGGTCTGACGATCCGAGCAGAGGCGGCCGACGCTGCTGCCGCTGGTCTCGTGTGGCACCGTCTGGCGACCGCCGATATCGACGACCCGGACGACCGCGAGTGGCTGGCCGCCGCTGCCCTCAAGTACGCCCGCCAGAGGGACACCGCTGGACTGGAGGAGGAGCGGGCCGAGACCGCTGCCCAGCTTGAGCACGTCCAGGACTCCATGCGGCAGCTCTACGCTGACCGCTCAGAGGGCCTGTACAACGGTCCGATTGGTCGGCAGGCGTTCAAGGACACCTTGGTCAAGTACACGGCCCACGAGCAGAGTTGCAAGGACCGATTGGCGCAGATCGCTGCCGAGACAAGCCGAACGATTGAGATCCCTTCGTCGTGGTCGGGGCTGGACCCGGACGAGGACCCCTTGGGCGAGGGCAGCGTCTGGGCTGGCTGGGACACGGTGCAACGGCGTGAGTTCCTGGCCTACTTCGTGACCGCCTTCACGGTGGCCCGTTCGGACAAGCGGGGTCGAAGCGCAGCAACAGATCAGCGAGTAACAGCGGACTGGGCGCTGCTCACTGTGGACGGCCCCGAAGAAGACGAACCCTCCGAGAGCGCTGACGCGACGCCGCCGAGCTACTCGGGGACGTGATCAGCTACGTAGATGCAGCAGGCGAGCGCCCGCCGGTTCGGGGGTGGGTAGCCAAGCTGTAGGCCGTTCCCTGGTCGAGCCCCGGTCTGGCCCCGTGCCCGGCCGGGGCTTCTCTGCACCGCCAACACCCCGGGCTTTCGCCTCACAGTGGGGAGAGCCGGCGGCCGGTCGAGCGGCGGGAGTGACGAAGTGACGATTTCGAGGGTGATTCCATGTTCTCTTAGCGTTTCGAAGTCTTAGAGAACCCTGAAACAGCTTCGAAATCGTCACTTCGTCACTCGATGGGGCCTCGGGAATCCTTTCTCTCCTTACCTAGTGAGGGCGGGCAGCAACCGCAGCGGCGCCGCCTCGGCGGGCCGCTGGAATTGCTCCCCCTCCTTACCTAGTGAGAGCGGGATTACCGCGCACCCTCCGACGGATACGGCGGACCGAGTGCCCCTCTTACCAGCTTTGCCCGTGCACCACGCACCCGCTCGCCGGGTGGCCGCCGGAGTTGTGAGGCAGAGCGTGGGGACTGCACCCGCCCGGGAACCGGCGTCTGTTAGGGCGCCCTATACCCCGAGCTTCAGCCGCACAGCGGGCAGGGACCGACGGTCGGTCGAGCAGCGGGAGTGACGAAGTGACGATTTCGAGGGTGGTTCTGGTTTCTCTAGCGTTTGGAAATCTAAGAGAACATGGAACAAGGCTCGAAATCGTCACTGCTGCTCGGTCCCGGGAAACCTCCGCTCTCCACTACAGGGTAGAGAGAAACGGTGTTCCGGTCCGGAAGGGCCTCGGGAAACCTTCGCCCTCCACTACATGCCGAGAGAGAAGCCGGGATTACCGCGCACCCCGCTGACGGACGGGCGGACCGAGTGCCCGCGCTTCTCTTTCGCTGCCATGTCTGCACTCTCCATAACAGTGAGGCCCCTTCCCAGCCGGGCAGGGGCATTTTCATGCCGTCAGCGGACGGACTAACGGAGGTACCCATGACCGACACAAGCGGCTCCCGCTACCGGTACGAGAGCAACGAGACCAAGAAGCTCCGTCTGCGCGCTGACGCGTTCCGCTACAGCCCCGCCCATGAACGGCTCGCCGAGATGAAGCGCGACCGTCCCGAGCAGTACGACCAGGTGAGCCCGCTCATGCGTATCTCCCTCGCCCACTACGAGGCCGACAAGGCTGCCGCTGTACAGCTCGGCCGAAACGTGTCCGCCCCGACCAACCAGGAGGTCTGACCATGACCAACGACGTGACCCGAGCCGCTGACAAGCTCGCCAAGCTGCGCGCCCAGGCCGACAAGCTCACGGCCCCGCTCGCTGAAGCCGAAGCCGCCCTGGCGGTCGCCGCTGAGGCCGAGCAGGCCCGCCGTGCCGAGCGTGCCGCCGAGTACGACCGCGCTTTCGTCACTTCGTGGAAGGGGCGAGCGCAGGAGACCAGCGACGCGGACAAGGCCAACCGGGAGCGGTTCGCCGAACTGCTCGCCGAGGAACCGTGGTTCATGGCCTACATGGCGTCGCGCGCCGAGCGGTACAAGCGAGAGAAGATCATGCACGCCGCCCAGCGAGCCCAGTCCGCCATCGGCCAGACCGGCACCGTGCCCGATCCGCGCATGTATGACCTGCGCCTGGTGGATGACCTGATCGGGACTGTCGAGCGTATGGCCTCCGAGGTCGGGAACGCCTATGAAGCGGAGCTAGAGGCCAAGCGGACCGCCTACATCGAAGCGACGGACTGACATGGTCGCTGACGCACTCGACCCCGGCCCGGACGGGACCTATCCGCACTTTCCCCGCGATGCGCAGGGGCGGCCCGTGTGGTCGGACGCTGCAACGGGCCTGCCGGTGCTCAACGGCGGGGCGCCGATGCTGCGCGGCGTCCAGTCGATGCGCGACCCGGACGACCCGAGCCGGCTGCTGGCCGTGGACGTGACGCCGAGGCGATCGGACGGCGGACCGATCACCCCGCCGGTAGTCCCGCCGGAGTCGTGAGGCAGAGCACCAGCGGGGACCGCACCAACCCGAGTAACGGCGTCCGCCAGGGCGCACCGAAAGGGACTAACCGAGTGCGGCCCCCACCCGCCCCGCAAGGGGCACCAGGACCACAGGAACGGCACCGACGGCGGAAGCTCCGGGGTGCCCGAGGCAGGGGTGATCCGGTTCGCCTGCCACACAGAGCCCGTCTAGCCGAAACGGCCAGGCAGCGCGTCCACCAGGGCGCGTGTCATCCCGGTTCGAGTCCGGGGGCGGGCACCAGGACGGACCACAGCCGGACGTGTCGCCGTGGCCCGTCCCCCAACTACCGATCAGGGGGCGGCACATGCGCTGTATCGACTGCCCCGAGGTACCGACCCATCGGGGACGCTGCGAGGCCCACCACGCGGCCTACGAAGCGCGCCCGAGTGTCCGAGCCCGCAGGCGCCTGCAACGGCTGGTCTCATGCCACTACAGCGGCGCCGAGAGGCTTCGCCGGCTGGTGGATCGAGCGGGCTCGGCACGGTGCGAGCTGTGCGGCGAGAGCTTCCCCGCCGGGCTGGTCGACATAGACCACCGGACCCCGCTTGCCCTCGGTGGCGAGGACACGGACAGCAACGTATGGCCGCTGTGCCGCCCGTGCCACCAGGCCAAGACGCGCGAGGACTTCGGAGCGGCGAACACGCCGTTTTGATGCTGTTTTGCGCAAGCCGTCTCCGCCCCCGGACCTGAGGATGCCTTACTGGTTATCGGTGTCGTGATGATCCCCTTGAAAGTAGCCGATGAGACCATCAGACACCTCTTCGCGATCTCCGAGGCGTACGGGCCACCGGTAGCTGCCGTATGCGGGCGCGGACCCGCCGAAAGGGTTCCCGGACTCGTCCTCAACCGGGAGACCTGCCGGGATGTACTTCCCGCCCCTAGCGACGATCACGGGCTGACTGCCCCGGTACTCAATCGACAGGGCCGCGATGTCCTCGGGCTTGACCTGGTCGGCCGGGACCAACGTCGGTTCTGCGGGCGCCGTCGCCTCGGGGCCGGGAATGCGCCCGAGGTTTGCCATCTGTTCGGGTGACATCTGCACCTTGGCGGGGCCGAAGAAATTCCCCTGGGGCGTGGTCTCGGGCATGGCTGTCTCCTCCCTGGCCGGCTCGCTGCCGACGCGCGGTGGATCTTCCCATGACGGAGCGTCATCAAACCATGACTCTTGCCAGATGGGAGGTGCCCTTGTGCCACGTAAACCACGCCCCCCGTGCTCTGTCCCGGGGTGCCCCGAGCTGACCACTGGTGGTCGCTGCCCTCGCCACCAGGCCGAGGCGGACGAACAGCGAGGCACACCGGGTGGCAGCGCGTACGGCCCTCGGTGGCCGAAGGTCCGACGGGCCTATCTCTATGCGCACCCGTGGTGCGTGCTCTGTGCTCGCCTCGCGGTGGTCGCCGACCACTTCCCCGAGTCGCGCCGATCGCTAGTCGCCCGTGGCGTGCCCGATCCTGACGCCTGGTCACGGCTTCGCCCGCTGTGCACGTCGTGTCACAGCCGCGAGACGGCGGTTCACCAGCCCGGAGGATGGGCCTCGGAGCGCCAAAAGCCCCTCAAAAGCCCCTGACCTGCGGGTTTACCCAGGGGGGTGACTCCCCTCCCGGGGCCCAAAGCGCGGCAGGGAGAGAAAAAACTCTCGCCGCAGCTAGACCGGTTTGCGCGGAACGTGACGACCCGTAAGGAGGGGTGATCATGGCTGATCCGACCAGGCGGAGCGGGACTGTCCGGGCGTGGGCTCATGGTGACCGCCGAGCGCGGGACCGTGAAGAATGGCGCCGCCACCATCGCCGCGCAGTGCCGCTCTCAACTTGCTTGCTAAATTCGCGAGTTAGGACTCTCGCGAGTGCCCCGGGCTGCCATCACGGCGCCCGAGCCGGATGACCCCGACGTGTGGGACTGACGGAAGTTCACCACTCAACGGCCTTGGCCTGCCACCCGCAATGGGAGGTGGGCCGGGGCCGTTTCTGCGTTGAGTCACGTTGCGTGCAGCTCAATCGGTCGACAAGGAGATCAACTGTCTGTAACCCCTTGACTGCAATGCGGAGATGGGTGATGGTCGTGCACATCTGTGCAACCCATTCGGCAACGGAGGGCACCATGGCACTAACCTTCATCGCTAAGGACCCGAACACCGACGGAGCCAACTGCCCGACGGTGTGGGTGGACCAGGACGCGGGCGAGTTCGTCATCCAGGGGTGGAAGGTTGACGAGGCGACCACGGCCGAGTGCCTGACGGCTGGTCCGATCCCCGCAAGTGAGACCGTGCTGCGGCTGCCTGTCAGGATGGCTGCCGCTCTCAGGGAGGCTATCGATGTCGCCGAAGGCACCGACGTTCGTTGAGCTGCTAAACGCTGCTCGGCATTCGGCAGTTCACCTTGAGATGCGGGACTCGTACGACGACCCCGACGAAGCCCCGCGAGTTGCAGCATGGCGGGCGGGGCACCGACACAATCCGGCGGACCGTGCGTCATGGTGGCGCCCCTGGCTGGATCTGGTCTCCGAGGCAGTTGAGCGAGGTGTGGTCATCCGACGGGCCCGGATCGTCTCGGAGCCGGTGAGCGAGTACACCAAGTACCTCCATGAGGGCACGTTCACCAATGTGGCTGCGGGCGAACAGATTCGGTGGCTCCCTCGACGGCAGGCATCCGATCTGGCCTTGCCAGGAAACGACTTCTGGGTGTTCGACGGGACAGTGGTGCGGTTCGGTCACTTCTCTGGCGAAGGCACCTACTTGGGCGACGAGGTCACGGAGAGCCCCACTGTGGCGAAGCTCTGCACGGACGCCTTCGAGGCCGTATGGGAGCGCGCCATCCGCCACGACGACTACCGGATCTGACCCCGCCAAGCACTGGACAGCCAGCTCATGCCCTCTTCCCCTTCGTCCAGCGTCCATGCGGCGCGCAAGGCGCTCGCCGACCGGCTGCGGGACCTCTGCAAGGACGCGGGTCTCAACGGGCGTGAGCTGGCCCGCCAGGCCGGCTGGCACCCCTCCAAGTCCTCTCGGATCATCAATGCTGTGACTCCGCCGTCGGATGACGACATTCGAGTGTGGTGCGGGCTCTGTGGCGCGGAGGACCAAGCCGCTGATCTGATAGCGGCCTCACGCTCGGCCGACTCGATGTACGTCGAATGGAAGCGCCTTCAACGTACGGGCCTCAAGCGGTTGCAGGACTCGTACGTGCCGCTGTTCGAGCGCACGCGAGTCTTCCGGGTCTACTGCTCAACCGTGGTCCCGGGCTTGCTCCAGAATCATGGCTACGCGACGGCGTTGCTGTCCTCTATCAGCCGCTTTCGTGGAACACCCGACGACGTGGCGGAGGCCGTGTCCGCGCGCCTTGCTCGGTCCGGCATCCTGCGTGAGGGCGACCACCGGTTCGCCGTTTTGGTCGAAGAGTCCGTGCTGCGGTACCGACTGGGCGATGCCGACGCGATGACAGGTCAGCTCGGCTATCTCCTGGCGGTTATGTCTCTACCTGCGGTCTCGCTCGGGATCATCCCGTTCGGGGCCGAGCGGAGTATGTGGCCACTGGAGACGTTCTCCGTCTACGACAGCGAACAGGCGCAGGTGGAGACTCTGACCGCCGCCGTCACCGTGACGGCGCCGAGCGAGATCGCCCAGTACCTGAGTGCCTTTCAGGAGCTCTCCAGCATGGCCGTCTACGGCGCTCCTGCGCGGGCGTTGATCACATCAGCGATTGACTCGCTCGGGTGATCCGCGTGCAATCTCGTAGAACATCGTAGAGACCAACTGCCCACTCTCCGTAGCGTCTTCCGTGTCAGCAGAGGCGCCACGGAGGGAGCGGACAGGTGGCGGTCAAGAGCAGCGCCCGCAGTGCCAAGACCTACGAGGAGTACAAGGCCGAGCGGCGCGAGACCCGGCCGTCCTCAAACCCGTTGGATGACTACCGGCAGCAGGGGCTCGCCAGGACTTCCAGCCGGGGTATCCCGCAGGACTGGCCGTTCTGCACGTGCGGTGCCGACATCTGCCCTGACAAGGGACTTGTATGACGGGCGCGGAGGCGGCCCCCGACGGCTTCGCCCAGGACTCCGTACCGGTGATCCCGTTCGAGCGGCTCAAGGGCCATCCGTGGCCCCGTGAGCGCCCCTCCGGGCCCCGGCCGGCCCTTACCCCCGAGGAGCACACCGAAGTGCCCCTGTCGGCCGAGGACAGGCGTCGGCGGGCCGAGTTGCTGGCGCGGGTCCGAGAGGCCAACCACCCGAGGCGCTGACGCGCCCGACAGACCCCCGTCCCGGTCGCCTGGGGAACGATTCGGCCGGGACGGGTTCCAGTGCAAGCCCAAGGGAGGGAAGTCTCCATGGAGACCTCAGAACGCGCTCGACTGGACACCTACTTCGGGAACATCGCACGGCGGTTCACGCCGCAGGCTCTTCCGTCCTCGCTACTGGTCACACACCTGCTGCCGGAGCGCCCGTCCTTCGTGCGGGCGGTCGGCACGGTATCGAACCTCCGGGCGGTCTTGCCCAAGCCGAAGTCGATCGACGCCGCAGCGCGCCGCGAGATCGAACAGGGCTTCCCGTGTGACGAGTTGACGCGTGAGCTGTTCGCCGACCCGGACACGGCGGTGACCTACCTGGAGACCCGGGCGGCCAGCGAACACGTGGTGCTGCTCGACGTCGGGGGCTACTTCGCCCCGGTGATCGACGCCCTGTGTGACCGGTTCTCCGGGACGGTCCTCGGGGTAGTGGAGGATACGGAGAACGGCCACAAGCGGTACGCCGAGCGGGACAAGTTGCCGTGCCCCGTCGTCTCGGTGGCCCGCTCGCCGCTCAAGGACCCGGAGGACTTCCTTGTCGGTCAGTCCGTCGTGTTCTCCACCGAGGCCCTGTTGCGCGGGCGGGGAGACATCCTGCATGGCCGTCCGGCGCTGGTGATCGGATTCGGCAAGCTGGGTTCGAGCATCGCCAGGTTGCTGCACGCCAAGGGTGTCCACGTCACGGTGTACGACATCGACCCGGTACGGCGCGCCCAGGCGCTCTCCCAAGGGTTCGGCGTGGCCAGAGACCGGGACCGGGCGATCTCCGCCGCAGGGCTCGTCCTGTGCGCCACCGGGGCGCTCGCACTCAAGGGCGAGGACTTCCCGAACCTGCGAAACGGGGCCTACGTCGCCACCGTCACCAGCAGCGAGGACGAGTTGGAGTTGGACGGGTTGCCGGACGGCTACACCCGCAGCAGCTCCGGCGAGAACGTCACCCGCTACAGCACGACGGGCCACTACTTCTATCTGCTCAACAACGGAAACGCCGTCAACTTCCTGCACGGCGCGTCTGTTGGTCCGTTCATCTACCTCGTACAGGCTGAGATCCTGGCTGGCGTGCGGCTGCTCGCCCGGCGGGACCTGTCCGCCACCATGCACGAGGTGCCCGGCGAAGACCGGGCCGCCATCGCCGCTACCTGGCTCAACTACTACAACAGGTGATCCGATGCCCATCACGGCACAGCACATCAGCGAGACCGTCACGGCCTACCTGGATGCCCACCCCGAGGAGAAGCCGGGACTGTCGGCTGTCCTTGCTCTGGTGGACGACGGTGCGGACGTGACCAGCCGGAAGGAGTTCAGGGGGCATGCCACCGCCGGGGCCGTTCTGGTGGACCGGGACGGCAAGGCACTGTTCATCCATCACGTGGCGCTGGACAAATGGCTGACCCCCGGCGGGCACCTGGAGGCGGAGGACGACACTCTGTCCGGTGCCGCTCTCCGTGAGCTGACCGAGGAGGCCGGTATCAGCCCCGAGTGCATCGCCCTGGCGGACGCCGCCCCCGTGCACATCGACGTGCACCCCATCCCGGCCAACGACGCCAAGGGTGAGCCCGCGCACCAGCACATCGACTTCCGGTTCCTCTTCCGCACCGCAGAGGACAGCGCCGTGACCCTGCAAGAGGAGGAAGTCTGCGGATACGCCTGGCGCGACGCGGACACGATCGCAGACGCGACGCTGAGGGCCCGCGTCCTCTGCGCCCTGGGCTGACTCCAGACCGGTCCAGGTTGGCCCCTCCCTCGATGGGCGGCCCGGACATGCCGAACCCCCGGGGCCTCGACTTGAGGGTGTCCCGGGGGCACGACAACTTCTGCGCGTTCCCGTCCGTCGGGCTACGACTAGGCCGTAACCTCGACGGAGGCGCGCCCGAGCGAGTCGAACGCGCACACGTGCGCAGTTGCGTAGTTACTCAATTCAGGATCACCTCCCTTCAGTGTGCAGCCAGCTTAGGCAGCTCCTCGGAACGGGGGCAACGGATTTATTCGCGGCCGCCGCACCGGTTCCCGGGCGGCTCCGGTGCGGCTCCGGGATGGCTTCCGAACCGGGCCGGGAGTGGCGGGGAGCCGGGGCGACGGGGCCCCCGGGAGCGGGTCCGGGTCCCGGACGTGCGAGAGGCCCGGAGGAAGAATCCTCCGGGCCTCTGTGCTACTGAGTAGCGGGGACAGGATTTGAACCTGCGACCTCTGGGTTATGAGCCCAGCGAGCTACCGAGCTGCTCCACCCCGCGTCGGTGAACGCAACCCTACGGGGAAGTCGCCCGGATGGGAAATCAGTTCGTCACCGGACCTCGGTGGGCGCCCGGGTCCGGGTCCCGGACGTGCGAGAGGCCCGGAGGAAGAATCCTCCGGGCCTCTGTGCTACTGAGTAGCGGGGACAGGATTTGAACCTGCGACCT